>PLXR01000063.1:0-8926 GCA_003151495.1 Opitutaceae bacterium | reverse complement strand
CGACTCCGACGCCGACTCCGACTCCCACACACACGCCCACGCCGACCCCGACTCCGACGCACACACCCACTCCCACTCCGTCTCCCACGCCTTCGCCGACCCCCAGCCCGACCCCCTCGACCTCCCCGATTCCGACTCCGACCCCGACGCCAACCCCGACGCATACCCCAACCCCGACACATACCCCGACACCGACTCCCACCCCAACGCCTACACCGACTCATACCCCGACACCCACTCCAACCCCCACTCCGACCCATACCCCCACTCCCACTCCGACGGCCAAGCCGATTCCCCCTTCCATCACGCTCCAGCCCGCGCCCGAGACGGTGAACACGGGCGCAAACGCAGCGTTCTGGGCCACGGCAACGGGCACGGCTCCGCTCGGGTTCCAGTGGACCTTCAACGGCACGGCCATCCCGGGGGCGACCAGCCCGATGCTCACGGTCTCGGACGCGCAGGCCTCCGATGCGGGCTCGTACAGCGTCTCGGTGACGAACGCCGCGGGCACGGTGAGCAGCGATGTCGCGGCGCTCACGGTCGATGCGGCGGGCACGGGCGCCCCGGCAACCCTGTCCTTCCAGCCTGTCTCCCAGACGGTCTCGGACGGCGGCACGGTCGTCTTCAATGCTCCCGCCGCCGGGGGCGGGCCCGCCGGCTCGCTGAGGAAAGGCGGGGCGATTTCGACCCGCGCCGCATCGGCCATCACCTACCAGTGGTTCCTAAACGCCGTCGCAATTTCCGGAGCGACCCATTCCACATATGTGATCCACGGGGCGACGGCGGCGGACAACGGGAGCTACACCTGCGTCGTCACGGATGCCGCGGGCTCCGTTGTCAGCAGCCCCGCGTCCCTGGATGTCGTCGCCTCCGCAAGCCCTGGTCGGCTTGTCGACATCTCCTGCCGCGCCCAGGTGGGAACGGGCGCGGGCCAGTTGATCGCGGGCTACGTGCTCGGGGGCTCGGGAACATCGGGGTCGCTCCCGCTCCTGGTTCGGGCCTCGGGCCCCGCCCTCCTGCCGTTCGGGGTTGCCGGTGTCCTGCAGGACCCCCAGCTGACGCTGAGCAGCCAGGCCGGGCTCCTGGCCTCCAACAGCGGATGGGGCGGCAGCACCCAGATCGCCTCGACGGCCAGCGCGGTCGGCGCCTTTGCCTGGAACGCGGCCGCCAGCCATGACTCGGCGCTGGTCGAATCCCTTGCCCCCGGAGCCTACACGGCGCAGGTAGCCGGGGCCAGCGGGGACACGGGGGTGGCGCTGGCGGAGGTCTATGACGCCGGGCCGGCCGGCCCGCGGGCGTTGTCGGCGCCGCGCCTTGTCAACATCTCGGCCCGGGCGAGCGTGGGCACGGGCGACGGCATGCTCATTGCCGGATTCGTGATCGGGGGAGCGACCTCCGAGACGGTGCTCATCCGGGCGTCTGGCCCCGCGCTCGCCGCGTTTGGCGTCGCGGGCGTGCTGCCGGACCCCGCGCTGCGCCTGCTCCGGAGCAATGGCGACGGGACCTCCACCCTGCTTGGGAGCAACACCGGATGGGGGGGAGACGCCCAGGTCGCCGCAGAGGCCGCCTTGGTCGGTGCGTTCCCCTGGGATAGTCCGGGCACGGCGGACTCCGCCGTGCTCATCACGCTGGCGCCGGGATCCTACACCGCGGAAGTATACGGGGCCGGCGGCGACACGGGGGTCGCCCTTGTCGAGGTCTACGAGGTCCCGTAATCGCCGGAGGGCGCCCGACCGGGGGCGCCTTCCCGGCAGGTCGACACCCCATGGCCCTCCGCGTCGGTTAGGAGTAGGGTCATCCCATGATTGACGCGATCTCCCGCCCCCCGGGGGCGCCCGGGGCCCTCATCGGATGACCGGGGATACAGCCATGGGCCCGACCCAGGGGCCGCGCGCGGGGGATTCCCGTCGCGCCTTCCCGTATCGATCCTGCGTGCTCGCCGCGCTCCTTCTCGGCGGGTTCCCCCAGGGCGGGCGCGCGGAGGCGCCGCCGCTCCTTGCCCGGGCGTTCGAGCAGTGGACCTCGGGCGTGGCGGACCTTGCCTTCACGCAGCAGACCCGGTTCTTCCTGGGCGACGGAAGGGTGAAGAACACCCGCACCGAGCGCTACGATCCCTCCCTGCCCGACAGCCGGCGCTGGCGGCTGATCGAGGTGGACGGCCGCCCCGCGAGCCCGGCCGAGCGGGACGCGTGGGATTCCCGGAAGAACGGGAAACCCAGGAGGAAGATCGTTAAGTCGCCTTCCGAATACCTCGACCTGGACCACGCGAGGCTGGTGGGCGAGAATGCAACGAGCGCCCGCTTCGAGGTCGGCATGCGCCCGGAGGCGTCGCGCCTGCTCTCCCTGGACAAGATCGGGGTCGTCATCACGGTCGACAAGGGGAGCGCCAGCATCGTCCTCATCGCGGCGAGGCTGCTTGAGCAGATGCCCGTCCTCCTCGGGCTGGCGCGCATCACGGACCTGGATGTCGACGTCGGGGTCGAGCCGCGGGACGAGGATCCCGCGCGGAACCCCGGCGGGGTGACGACCGGGAGCACCGCCCGGATGACGATTTCCGAGCTGGGCTACCCCAAGGAATATTCCTGGAGCGAGTTCAGGCGCGTGGCATCCTACGGGGGCCCGTAGGATTGCCGGCGGGCCCCGGGCCCCTCAGCGGACCTGGAGCGCGACCTCGTGCTCGCGCTCGTCGTCCACCAGCGCGAGGGTCGAGCCGGGCAGTTCCTGGCCGTCCAGGCTGAGGACGCCCTTCCCCGCCGATTCCGGCGATTGCCTGGCGATCGTGATGTGGTAGACGGTCCGCCGGTAGCGGTAGTGAATCTTGAAGGACGGCCACGCCGCGGGCATGCGGGGGGACAGGCGCAGGCGGTCGCCCTCCAGGTTGGCGCCGAGCAGCGTCTCGACCAGGAGCCGGTACATCCAGCCCGCCGAGCCCGTGTACCAGGTCCAGCCCCCGCGACCCTGGTGGGGCGGAACCGTGTAGATGTCGGCCGCCACGACGTAGGGCTCAACCTTGTAGACCGCGATCTGCTGCGGCGTGGCGCCGTGGTTGACGGGGTTGAGCATCCCGAAGAGCTCCCAGGCGCGCTCGGTGTCGCCCTTCAGGGCGAAGGCCATGGCGACCCAGACCGCCCCGTGGGTGTACTGCCCCCCGTTCTCGCGCACCCCGGGCGGGTAGCCCTTGATGTAGCCCGGGTCCAGCCGCGACCCGTCAAAGGGCGGGTCGAAGAGCCGGATGAGCCCCAGGTCCCGGCGCACCAGCAGGGCGTCGACGGACCTCATGGCCTGGTCCGAGCGGGCCGGGTCCCCGGCCCCGCTGAGCACCGACCAGCTCTGGGGAAGCGAGTCGATCCGGCACTCGGGGTTGGACGCGGAGCCGAGCGGCTCGCCGCTGTCGAGGTAGGCCCTCCGGTACCATTCCCCGTCCCAGGCGCCCCGCTCGATGTTCAGCCGGAGCTTCTGCGCCTCCGCCAGGCAGCGCTCTGCGAACACGGGGTCCCCCCGCCCGCGGGCCAGCCCCGCGAACTGCCCCAGCAGGTCGTACAGGAAGAACGCCAGCCACACGCTCTCGCCCGTGCCGAGGTTCCCGACGCGGTTCATGCCGTCGTTCCAGTCGCCCCCGCCCATCAGCGGCAGGCCGTGGGCGCCGAACCTCAGGCCCCGCTCCACCGCCCTCACCGCGTGCTCGTAGAGCGTGGCCGTCTCCTCCGAGCGGTTCGGGAGGTCGTAGTAGGCCTCCTCCTCGGGCTTTACCGGGCGGCCCTCGACGAAGCGGATCCTCTCGTCGAGGACCCCCGTGTCGCCGACGCACGAGACGTAGCGGCAGACCGCGTAGGGGAGCCAGAGGAAGTCGTCGGAGGAATGGGTCCGCACCCCGCGCCCCAGCGGGGGGTGCCACCAGTGCAGCGCGTCGCCCTCGCGGAACTGCTCGGCGGCGGCGCGAAGGATGTGCCCGCGGGCCAGGGCCGGCTCGGCGTGGACGAGGGCCATGACGTCCTGGAGCTGGTCGCGGAACCCGAAGGCGCCGCTGGACTGGTAGAACCCCGTCCGGCCCCAGAGCCTGCAGCCCAGGGTCTGGTAGAGCAGCCACCCGTTCGCCATGACGTTCACGGCGGGATCGGGGGTGTCCACGTTCACGGCGCCGAGCGTCCGGTTCCAGTACGCCCAGACGCCCTCGAGCGCCGCGCGCCCGGCGTCCGCGCCCCGGAACCGCTGGACCAGTTCCTGCACCTCAGTCGGGCTGCGGCCCACCCCGACGCGGAAGCTCGCCTCCCGCTCCTGCGCGTCGGGCAGGTCGAGCGCGACCTGGACCGCCCCGCAGGGGTCCATCCCGGCGCCGACCCTCCCGGAGAGCCGCACCCGCCCCATGGCCGCGGGCCTGGAGAGCGCGCCGTTGCGGCCGATGAATTCCCTGCGGTCCCCGGTGACGGTGCGCATCCCGTCGCTCACGTCGACGAACGCGATGCGGTCCGAGAACTCGGCGCTGTAGCAGTTCTTCGCAAGCAGGGCGCCGGTCCGCGGCTCCACCTCGGTGCGGACATGCAGGAGGCTCCTCTGCCGGAGGTCCCCGAGGACCCACTCCCAGTAGCCCGTGACCGAGACGCGGCGGTGCCGCCCCGAGGTGTTGCGCAGCTTCAGCACCATGAACTTGACCGGCGCGTCCATCGCCACGTAGACCCACAGCTCGGAGGAGATGCCGTTCTCGGCGTGCTCGAACACCGTGTAGCCGAACCCGTGGCGGATGACGTAGGGCGTGGCCCCGCGGGCCGGCAGGGGCGTCGGGGACCAGAACTGCCCGGTCTGCTCGTCGCGCAGGTACAGGGCCTCCCCGGGCGTGTCGCGCACGGGGTCGTCGCTCCACGGCGTCAGCCGGAACTCGTGGGCGTTCTCGGCCCACGTGTAGCCGATGCCGCTCTCCGACACGACCGTCCCGAAGCCGGGGTTGGCGATCACGTTGACCCACGGGGCCGGCGTCGCCTCGCCCGCCCTGAGGGTGATGACGTACTCGTGCCCGTCCTTGGTGAAGCCGCCGAGGCCGTTCTGGAAGATGAGCTCGCGCGGGGGCGCGGGCGGCGCCTGCTCGCCCCGGGGCGCGCGCACCGGGATGAGCGCCGCGACCTGCGGCTCCAGGAGGCGCCTGTGGCCGAGCTGCTCCTCGAGGGTCCCGTTCTCGTCGTCCAGGAGGACGCGGGCCGCGGCCTGCAGGAGGACCACGTCCTCGTGGGGCACCTGCTCCAGTCGCCTCACGAAAATCCCGCCCGGCTTGTCCAGGAGCTGCGCCCCGGTCCCCGAGGTGACCAGGTTGATGATCCGGTCGAACAGGGACTGGCGGTACACCGAGACGTCGACGCTGAGGATGACGAGCTCGGCGGCGAGCCCCTTGGTGCGCCAGTAGGAGTGCGCCTGGACGAGCTGCCGGACGATCTCGATCTTCTCGATCCCGCTGATCCGCAGGAGCACGATCGGCGAGTCGCCCGAGATCCCGTGGCTCCAGAGCCCGTTCTGGCCGCGCAGGTTGGCGGCCAGCACCACGGGGCTGGCCCGCCGCGAGGGGTCGGCATAGAGAAGGGCTCCGGCCAGCCTGACGTAGGCCTGCGCCTCCGCCTCGGTGGCGCCGAGCTGGCGGAGCGTCACCTGGCCGTGCGTCCAGGCGAGGTCGAACGCGCGCTCCGTCATCCGGGAGGCCTGGTATTTCTCGACCTGCGAGAGCGCTGCCTCGCGGCTCTCCGCCATTCCGGTCACCAGGTCGACCACCGCGGTCCCCCCGGGCGCGATCAGGACCGAGCGCCGGAGCGACACGATCGGGTCGAGCACGAGGCCGACGGTGCCGGAGAGCGGCGAGCGGCCCCGCATCGCCTCCGGGCTCGCGAGGCTCCCGCCCCTCCCGACGAACCTGAGGCGGTCGGTCTCGCAGGAGACCGTCCCTCCCCCGCCCGCCTCCAGCATCATGTGCAGGAGCCACGGCGGCTTCTCCTCGGGATACCGGGCCCTGCGCGTGCAGAGGATGGCGGACGATTCCCTCGCGAACTCGGTCTGCACGAAAAGGTTGCTGAAGGCGGGATGGGCCCCGTCCGAGGCCGGGGTCGCCAGGACGACCTCCGCGTAGCTCGTCAGCTCGATCGTGCGCTCCACCGCGGAGCGGTTGGTGAGTGTCACGCGCCGCAGCTCGACGTCGTCCTCGGAGGACACGCAGATCTCGGTGTGGGCCTCGATCTCGGAGTGGTTCTGCCGGAACTCGGCGCGCGCCAGGGTGAAGATGGCCTCGCAGCCCCTCGCAGCGCGCAGCGTGGGCTGGTGGGCCGCGGACCAGAACTCGCCCGTCGCGAGGTCGCGCAGGTACACGAACGTCCCCCAGCAGTCGCACGTGGGGTCCTCCCGCCACCGCGTCACCGCAAGGTCGCGCCAGCGGCTGTAGCCCCCGCCCGCGCTGCTGACCGCGACGTGGTACCGGCCGTTCGAGAGGAGCTGCACCTCCGGCGAGGGCGGGCCGGGGTTCCTCAGGACCCGCGTGACGCCCTCGCCGTTGCCGGAGAACACGCGCTCGGTCTCGAGCGAGAGGTCGTCGTCCATCACGCTCACGGCGGCCCGCGGGGGGCGTTCCTGGAGGAGCAGGTCCGCCGCCTTGAGCAGCGGGCACGCCATGAACCGCCGGGGCATGGGGTTGCCCCGGAGCAGGTTCGCCAGGGCGACGATGCTCATCCCCTGGTGGTGCGCCATGTAGGAGCGGATCGTGATGCTCGCCTCGCCCGGGGGCAGCCGTGCGGGGGTGTAGTCCACCGCCTCGTAGAAGCCGTAGGCGCCCGCCCGCCCCTCGCCGGCGAGCCGCTGCAGGTTCTCGCAGGCCTCGACGGGCGCCAGCCCGAGCGCGATCACCGCGGCATAGGGGGCGATCACCGTGTCCTCGGCGAGCCCCCGCTTCAGGCCCAGCCCCGGGACGCCGAAGGCCCGGTACTGGTAGTTCAGGTCGGCGTCCGTCCGGTTGTAGCCCGACTCGGAGATGCCCCAGGGAACGCCCCTCAGGTGCCCGTACTCGACCTGCTGCCGGACCGCCGCCCTGCACGTGTGGTCGAGGAGCGTGTTCTCATAGCTGGGCATCACCAGCAGCGGCATCAGGTACTCGAACATCGAGCCGCTCCAGGAGACGAGCACGGGCTCCCCGCTGGACGCGACGAGCAGGCGCCCGAGCGAGAACCAGTGGTCCTGGGGGACCTGCCCGAGGGCGATGGCCACGAAGCTGCACAGCCGCGCCTCGGAGGCCAGCAGGTCGAAGTACCCCGGGTCGCAGCGGCGCTCGGTCGCGTTGAACCCGGTGCAGAACAGCTCCCTCTCCTCGTTGAACAGGTAGGAGAAGTCCATCCCGGCCATGAGGTCGCCCTGCGCCGCGAGCGACTCCAGCTCCTGCATGCGCTCGCGCGCGCGGGACGCGGCCTCGCCGAGGGAGCGCGACAGCGCGTCCGCCCCGCCGCCCTCAGCTGCCCGCGCCGGCCCGATGGCCGAGACCTCGCGCAGGGTCGGCACGCGGTCGAGCTCGGCCTGCCTCCCCTCGGGGACCGACTCCCGGGGCTGGGCCAGCCAAGGGGCGATGAAGCGCAGGTCCTCAAGGTGCTCCTCGCACCCGCTCCTGAGCGCCCGGGCCCAGGCCCTCCCCTCGGCGCCCCCGCCCGCCACCGAGTCGGCGATCGCCGCGGCCTGGGCCGCCGCGCTCGCCAGGAGCTCATACGCCGCCCTCAGCCCCTGGGGCGCCGACCCGAGCCCGGCATCGAGCCTGGAAAGTGCCGCGGTCCTGCCGGTGATGCCGCACAGGACCTCGAGCGTGTCGCGCAGGCCTTCGAAGACCTGCGGGTCCAGGATCCTCTCGTCCTTGAGCTCCCGCAGCCCCGACCCGAGCGTCAGGAGGTGCCCCGCGAGGTTGCCGCTGTCCACGCTTGATATGTAAAGGGGCAGGAGCGGCCTGAGCGTACGCGTCTCATACCAGTTGTAGAAGTGGCCGTGGAGCCGCTCGAGGCGCCCCATCGTCGCGAAGGCGTCCCGCGAGCGCCGCACGACGCCCCCGGGGGAAAGGTACCCCAGGTCCCTCGCGGAGAGGTTGGCCAGGAGCGCCAGGCCCATGTTCGTGGGCGAGGTCCGCGAGGCGATCCGCGGCTCGGGCACCTCCTGGAAGTTGTCGGGCGGCAGCCAGTTCTCCTCGGCGCAGACGAAGGTCTCGAAGAAGTGCCACGTCATGCGGGCCGTGCGCCTGAGGAACGCGAGGTGGTCCGCGGTGAGCCGCGGCACCTCGGCCCTGATGGGCCGGCTTATCCACCACGCGATCCAGGGCGCCGCGAGCCAGAGGCCAAGGACCGGCCCGGCGGCGATCCACGGCGGCGCCTGCATCCGGCCCAGCAGGGTCGCGCCCGCCAGGGCCGACGCGGGCGCGATCCACATCATGGCAAAGAAGCCGCCGATCCCCACCCGGGGCGCGCCCGCGGAGTCGTTGGAGGTGCGCCACTCCAGGAGACGCCTGCGCGTCACCAGGAGGCGGGCGAGCGTCCGCGCCACGGCGTCGGCGCTCAGGTACGCGTCGTAGGGCAGGAACGCCAGGGAGAGGACGGCCTGGCAGACCTGCCTCAGGCACGCGGCCCGGATGCCCCCGACGTGCATCGCCAGCGGCAGGTCCGCCGGCTTCCGGAACAGGTCCACCATCGCCGACAGGACCCCGGGGAGCACGGCGATAGCGGCGATGAGGAGCGTTCCCCTCCCCCCGAAGCCGGGGACCAGGAGCCAGCTGCACAGGAGGGCGAGCAGCAGGGCCGGCGGGACCAGGCTGCGCCTCAGGTTGTCGAAAATCTTCCACTGCGAGAGCCTCGAGAGCGGGTTGGCGACGCGCTCGGCGCCGGGTCCCGGCACCCGGGACATGAGCCAAGGGGCGATCTGCCAGTCGCCGCGGATC
>PLXR01000106.1:4855-5137 GCA_003151495.1 Opitutaceae bacterium | reverse complement strand
GTCGAACCAGACGTAGGTCACGAAGGCGTCGTCGAAGGGAAGCGGGATCCCCCATTCCAGGCGCTCGCGCGGCCGGGAGATGCACAGGTCGTTGAGGTCCTCCTTCAGGAACTCGGTCACCTGCTTCTGGCGGAAGCGCGGGAACACGAAGCCCTCGTTCCTCGCCAGGAACTCCACGAGCCAGGGCTGGTAGGCCTTGAGCTTGAAGAAGTAGTTGGGCTCGACGATCTCGGTCACCTCGCCGTAGATCTCGGGCCACGAGCCGTCGGGATTGCGGTCCTT
>PLXR01000106.1:0-4812 GCA_003151495.1 Opitutaceae bacterium | reverse complement strand
ACCTTCTGGCCGTGCTCGTCGGTCCCCGTCAGGAAATGCACCCTGTCGCCCATGAGCCGGTGGAAGCGGGCGATCACGTCCGTCAGGATCTTCTCGTAGGCGTGCCCGATGTGGGGCGAGCCGTTAACGTAGTCGATCGCCGTTGTGATGTAAAAGTCGGCCATGGAGGGCCGATCCAAGCACAGTTTATCCCCGCGCCGCAAGCCAGCCGACGCACTTCGCCCAGGCCAGGCCCCTGTGGCCCACCCGGTCCTTCAGCTCGGGGGCCATCTCGGCCATGGTGAGAGCCTGCCCGTCGGGAATGAAGAGGGGGTCGTATCCGAATCCCCCGGCGCCGCCGGGCTCCGGGGCCAGGCGGCCCGGGCAGCTGCCCTCGAAGGGCCGCTCGAGGCCCCCGGGGCCCGCGAGGAACAGGACGCACACGAACTCGGCCTCCCGCCTGCCCTCGGGAACCCCGCGCATCGCCCGGACCAGCTTGGCGAGGTTCGCCGCGGGGTCGCCCGCGGGGCCGGCGTAGTAGGCCGAGTCGACGCCCGGGGCCCCCCCGAGCGCCGGCACGCACAGGCCGCTGTCGTCGGCGAGCACCCATGCGTCGCCCGGGAGCACGGCCCTAAGCGCAAGCGCCTTCTTGCGGGCGTTGCCGACGAAGGTCCCCGTGTCCTCGACGACGGCGGGCATCCCGCCGGCCGCCGCGGCGGACACCACCTCGACCGCGAGGCCCCAGGGGCGCGAGTCGGCCAGCCGCTGCAGCTCCGCCGCCTTGTTGCGGTTACCCGAGGCTAAATAGAGTCTCATCGACCTGGATGCGCTCCGGATAGGCGACCCTCCCGCGAACGAGCGAGTCGTCGCCGAGCGTCGCGCGCATGAGCCCCTCGAGCCGTATCGCCGCCGGCAGCTTCTCGGTCCTCAGCCCGCTCATGGCGGGCTTCGCCTTCTCGTCGGCGAGGATCACCGGCGCCTGGTAGACGAGGAGGTAGTCCACCTGGCGCTCGACGAGCGCGCGGCTCAGGAGCTGCGAGCCCCCCTCTATCAGGACTCCCGGGATGTTCTCGGCCGCGCACCGCGCACGGAAGAGGGAGAGCGGCACGCGCCCGCTCTTCGACTCGAGGATCCAGACGCCGACCCCCATGGCGCGGAGCTTCCGCACGTAGCCCTCGCCCCCGTGCTGGGTCGTGACGACGACCGTCCTCGACGCGAACTCGTCGGCGTAGAGCCGGGGCATCGCCGTGTCGACCACGGTCCTCAGGCGCCCGTCGAACACAAAGCGCATCGGGCAGAATTCCGGGGCCCCGTCCAGGCGGGCCGTCAGGCGCGGGTTGTCCGCCGCCACCGTGCCGGCGCCGACAGCAATCGCCGGGAAGAGCCTGCGCCAGCGGTGGACGTCGGCGCGCGCCGCCTCGCCGGTGATCCACTGGGAGTCGCCGGTGCGGGTGGCGATCCTCCCATCGAGCGTCGTGGCGACCTTCCCGGCGAGGAGCGGCTCCCTTCGGGTGATCCAGTGGTTGAAGATCAGGTTCAGGTCCGCGCACTCGGCCTCGAGGACCCCGGTGACGACCTCGACGCCCGCGCGTCTGAGGACCTCGAAGCCCCGCCCGGCGTGCCCCGGGTTCGGGTCCGTCGCGCCGACGACCACCTTCCGGATCCCCGCGGCGATGATGGCGTCGGTGCACGCACCGGTGCGCCCGGCGGTGGAGCAGGGCTCGAGCGTCACGTAGAGGGTGGCGCCCGGCTGCGGGTTGCGCATGAGCGACGCAAGGGCGGTCCTCTCGGCGTGGGGCCCCCCGTCCCTCTCGTGGAACCCCTCCGATGTCACCCGGCCGTCCTCGACCAGGACGCACCCGACCATCGGGTTCGGGTGGGTGGTCCCCCACCCCCTCCGGGCGAGTTCCATCGCCCTCCTCATGGGGCCCTCGTGTTCAGCCTCGGACATAGGGATTGTTCTCCTTCTCCTCGCCGACCGTTGTCGGCCCCCCGTGCCCGGGATAGACGGTGGTCGCATCCGGCAGGGTGTAGATGCGGGTCCGGATCGACCGCTCGAGGAGCCCCCGGTCGCCGCCCGGCAGGTCCGTCCTGCCGACGCTGCCCCTGAAGAGCGCGTCGCCCGAGAACACGGCCTGCGCCCTTGGAAAATAGAACCGGAGGCTCCCCGCGCAGTGCCCCGGCACGTGGCCGACCTCGACCGTCTCCCCGAGCGCGGCGACCTTCGAGCCGTCTGCGAGCCAGTGGTCGACCTTTACCGCCTCCACCACGATCCCAGGGCCGAGGAGCGGCCTCATGAGCTCCGGGGTCTCGTAGAGCGCCTGGTCGGCCCGGTGGGCGCTCACGGGCACGCCCGCCTGGCGGACGACCTCCGCGGCGCCCTGGGTGTGGTCCCAGTGCCCGTGCGTGAGCCACAGGCCCGCGAGGGTGCACCCGTCCCGCTTGAGCAGGGGCCCGGCCTTCGCCCAGATCCCGAGCGGGGCGTCGACCAGGATGGCCTGGCCGAGCGCCGGCTCCGTCAGGAGGTAGGCGTTGGTCGGGATGGGACCGGCCGGCAGGCAGTGGACGTTCACGTCGCAAAGAGAGAACTTTCCCGGAGTTCCGCAACGGAGAAAATTGGGGGGGCTCACCCCGCCCCCGCGGCCCGGCTAGGCCCGGGCCTCGAAGATCTCCTCGATCGGCCTCTTGAAGAGCCGCGCGATATCGAAGGCAAGGGGCAGGCTGGGGTCGTATTTCTCCGTCTCGATCGCGTTGATCGTCTGGCGTGAAACGCCGAGCTCCCCGGCGAGGTCTCCCTGGGACCATTTCTTCGCCGCGCGCAGCTCCCGCAGGATGTTCTTCACCTGAAACGGCGGTTGGCGAAGGCGCTTCCGACAAGCCAGAGGATGAGGATCACCGTAAACGCAGGCCCCACGCCCAGGCCGTGCTCGAGCACGCCCAGGCGGATTCCCGAGGAGCCCAGCGTGCTCACCGCCGTCCCTACGATCACCGTCCCGATCGCAGCGAACAGCCAGGCCTCGAGCTGGACCCGCCGTTGCAGCTCGTCCAGGCCGCCGACAAACCGCATGCAGCTCCGCAGGTAGAGCAGGCCGGGAACGAGCGGCGCGAGCGCGGTCGTTGTTCGCATCGCGACGCTCCACTCGGGGTGCCGCTTGGCCAGTTCGCTGTCGATGACGTACACCATGCCGGCAACGGCGAGCCAGAAGTTCAGTCGGAGGTCTTTCTTGAGGGAGTAGTGTCCCGAGCAGGGCAGGACGGACTCCAGCGTGTTTGGCGGGTTTTGTTTGCTCACGGGGGTACTGTAAAGGTTGCTTGTCATATGTCAAGCTACCTTTACATCCCATCCGGGACTCCCGATCCCGTACCAAAGGAGGGCCGCTCCCGCGGTGACCGGCGGCCGGCAGGGGGCCCCCTGCACGCCGCCCAAAATTCCCTTCACCTTTGCCCCCCCAGCGGATACCGATACACCCTTTTACATGCCGACCCTCAAGTTTGCGGTACTCGCCGGAGATTACATAGGACCTGAAGTGATGGCCGAGGCCCTCCGGGTCCTCGGACACGTCGCGCGCCAGGAGGGCCTCGCGCTGGCCCCGACGGCCGCGGACGTCGGGGGTGCCGGGATCGACAACCACGGCAAGGCGTTGCCGGACTCCACATTGCGCATTTGCGAGGCAAGCGACGCGATCCTTTTCGGCTCGGTCGGGGGTCCCAAATGGGAGAAGCTCCCGCCCAAGGAGCAGCCCGAGAGGGCGGCCCTCCTGCCGCTCCGCAAGCACTTCACCCTGTTCGCGAACATAAGGCCCGGGCTCCTCTATCCCGAGTTGACGGGGCTCTCCCCGCTGAAAAGCGAGCGCATCCCCGACGGAATCGACATCGTGTGCATCCGGGAGCTGACCGGCGGGCTCTACTTCGGGAAGCCGAAGGAGACCACGACGCTCCCCGATGGCGACGTCCAGGCCGTCGACACGATGATCTACCGCAGGTCCGAGATCGAGAGGATCACCGAGACGGCGATCGTGACGGCCCGCTCCCGAAAGAAGAAGCTCTGCTCGATCGACAAGGCCAACGTCCTCGAGACCTCCGTCCTGTGGCGCAAGACCGTGACCGAGTATGTCGCCAGGAACGCGCCCGACATCGAGCTGAGCCACATGCTCGTGGACAACGCGGCGATGCAGCTGGTGCGCGGTCCCAACCAATTCGACGTGCTCGTGACGGAGAACATGTTCGGCGACATCCTCTCGGACGAGATGGCCGTCATCTGCGGCTCGCTGGGGATGCTCTCGTCCGCCTCGCTCGGGGCCGGCAGGAACTCGCTCGGCCTTCCCTTCGGCCTGTACGAGCCGGCGGGCGGCACCGCCCCGGACATTGCCGGCAAGGGGATCGCCAACCCCTGCGCGCAGGTCCTGTCCTGCGCGCTCATGCTCCGCCACAGCTTCGGGCTCGAGAAGCCCGCCGCCCGGATCGAGGCCGCCGTCAGGGGCGCGGTCACCGGGGGCTCGCGCACCGCGGACATCTCCTTCGGCGGGGCATCCGTGGGGACGCGCGCCATGGCGGACGCGATCATAGCACGCCTATGAAATCCTCGGAAATCCGCCGGTCCTTCCTCGATTTCTTCGCGAAGCGCGGACACACGGTCGTGCCGTCCTCCTCGCTGCTCCCGGATTCGCCGGGCCTCCTCTTCACGAACGCCGGGATGAACCAGTTCGTGCCCTACTTCCTGGGCGACCAGCCCGCCCCGTGGCGGCGGGTGGCGGACACGCAGAAATGCATCCGGGCGGGCGGCAAGCACAACGATCTCGAGGACGTCGGCTACGATACCTACCACCACACGTT
>PLXR01000041.1 GCA_003151495.1 Opitutaceae bacterium | reverse complement strand
AGGCCGCCGCCGCCAATCCCGCCGACGGCGCCGCGATGAAAAGCCTCGTCTCTGCCGAGACCGGCCTCGGCGCCGCTCTCTCCCGCCTCATGGTGGTCTCCGAGCAGTATCCCAACCTGAAGGCCAACGAAAACATGATGCAGCTCACCGAGGAGCTGACCTCGACCGAGAACAAAGTCTCCTTCGCCCGCCAGGCCTACAACGACTCCGTCATGGCCTACAACACCTCGAGGGAGACGTTCCCCAACGTCGTCCTCGCGGGGATGTTCGGGTTCCTGCCGGCCGAGCTCTTCCACG
The DNA here is from genome assembly GCA_003151495.1 of Opitutaceae bacterium. Taxonomy (GTDB): domain Bacteria; phylum Verrucomicrobiota; class Verrucomicrobiia; order Opitutales; family Opitutaceae; genus Palsa-1447. The sequence goes on along the minus strand of PLXR01000041.1, from coordinate 23,918 downwards.
TCGAGGATCCGTCGGAGCGGGCCGCGCCGAAGGTCTCGTTCGGCTGATGGACTTCTTCGCGGCCGAGGGTCGTGCCCGAAAGCGCACCGCGCGCCTCCTCGCCCTCTTTGCGCTCGCGGTGGCGTGCACCGTCGTCTCGGGGTACCTCGCGACCGTGCTCGTGCTCCATGCCGCGGGCCCCAGCCTGCACCATGGATACGGATTCTACCGGGAGACGGCCGGCGCCCTCGTGCTGTGGCAGCCGGGGGTCTTCGCGGCGGTGACCGTGTGCGCGCTCGCGGTGATCGGGCTCGCGTCCCTCTACAAGTGGAGCGAGTTCAGCGCGGGCGGCTCGGCGGTCGCCGAGAGCGTCGGGGCGCGCAGGGTCGACCCCCACACGCCCGACCCGAAGGAGCACCAGCTGCTCAACGTCGTGGAGGAGATGGCGATCGCCTCGGGGATGCCGGTCCCGGCGGTCTACATCATGGACGACGAGCCCGCGATCAACTCGTTCGCGGCGGGCCTCACGACGAGCGACGCCGTCGTGACGGTGACGCGAGGGACGCTCGAGAAGCTGAGCAGGGACGAGCTCCAGGGGGTCATCGCGCACGAGTTCAGCCACATCCTGAACGGGGACATGAGGATGAACGTCCGGGTGTCGGCGATCATCTTCGGCATCCTCGTCATCGGCCTGGCCGGCAGGGCCACGCTCTGGGGCATGCGCGGATCGTCGCGCGGCCGGGGCAATGGCGGCGTCATGGTCATCCTCGGGATCGGGCTGGCGCTCCTGGTGGTGGGGTACGTGGGGTACTTCTTCGGCAAGCTGATCCAGGCCTCCCTCTCGCGGCAGCGGGAATTCCTGGCCGACGCGTCGGCGGTCCAGTTCACCCGCAATCCCGGCGGGGTGACGGGCGCCCTGAAGAAGATCGGCGGCTACGCGATCGGCTCGTCCCTGGACACCCACAAGGCGTCCGGGATAAGCCATTTCTTCTTCGCCCAGGCCTTTGCCTCGAATTTCGGGGGGCTCTGGGCCACCCACCCGCCCCTCGGGGACAGGATACGGGCGATCGACCCCGGATTCGACGGGACGTTCATCGAGCCGCCCGAGGTGGTGGACGTCGCGAAGGAGCCGTGGTCGCGGGTCCCCCACATGCCGCCGCAGGCGCCCTCCCCCTCCCCGCAGGCCCGCGCCGCGTTCGGCGTGGCGATCGCCGCCGCCGCGGGGACGCTGGGCCCGGAGGGCGCCGCCGCCGCCCAGTCCATCCTCTCCGAGATCCCGGCAAGCATCCGGACCGCGGCGCGGTCGCCCCATGACGCCCCGTTCGTCGCCTACGGGCTGCTCCTGGACGACGACGACGCCATGCGCCAGAAGCAGCTTGCCTACGTCGCGGCAAGCGAGGGGGGCGAGGGGCTGGCGACGCTCCAGCGGCTCGACCCCGCGCTCAGGCAGCTCAAGGCCGGCCACAGGCTCCCCGTCCTCCAGCTTGCGCTCCCCGCCCTCAAGGCGCTCCCGCAGACCGCGCTCGGGTCCTTCGCGGGGACGCTCGACGCCCTCGTCCAGGCGGACGGGCGCGTGACGACGTTCGAGTTCGCTCTCCAGCGCCTCCTCCTGCGCGCGCTCGCGATCAACCGGGCGCCGTCCGCGGTCGTCACGCAGATCTACTCGTTCCAGGCGGTGACGAACGAGATATCGGTCGTCCTCTCGTCGCTCGCCCACGCCTCGAGCCAGGACGCGGCGGAGGCCGCGGGGGCGTTTGCCGAGGGGGCCTCGCAGATCAAGCTGGTCGAGGCCCAGGTCCGCTTCTTGGAGGGCGCGGAATGCGGCCTGCCGGAGCTCGACGCCGCGCTCGACAAGCTGGCCACGGCCAGCGGCCCCATCAAGCAGCGGCTCCTCGTCGCCGCGGCCCATGTCGTCGCCGCCGACGGCGTTGTCCTCACCGAGGAGGTCGAGCTCCTGCGCGCCGTGGCCGCGTCCCTCGACGTCCCGGTTCCCCCGATCGCGGAGACGGCCTGAGGGCCGCCCCGCCAAAAGACCGTGACCTTTTGTTGGGGTTTGCGTCTGTCCCCACGTTGGGTCTCCTTACTGGGGTTCGTCCCTGTGTGATCGCGATCCCCCTGACACCAGCATAACAGCCATCATGAGCAATTTACCCACAGACCAGGAGCCCAGGAAGGCGGCCCCGTTGGCCTATCCAAGCCGACCGGAGCGCCCTCCCGGGAAACGGACCAAGACCCGCTGGGTCCTCTGGAGCATCCTTGTCCTTGGGATCGCCGGGATCGTCGTGACCGGATATCTCTCGCACAAGGGACAGGCCCCGGGGGCCGGGGCGGGGCCGGCGGGCGGACGCGCCCGCGGCGGGCCCGGGGGGGGAGGCTTCGGGATGAACGGACCCCTTCCCGTCGTCGTGCGGACGGCGCAGAAGGGCAACATCGACGTGATTCTGGACGGGCTCGGCACCGTGACGCCGCTGGCGACCGTGACGGTGCGCCCGCAGGTGAGCGGCCAGCTGACGGAGGTGAACTACACGGAGGGCCAGGAGGTCAAGGCGGGCGACCTGCTCGCGGTCATAGACCCCCGCCCGTTCGAGGCGCAGCTCCACCAGGCCCAGGGGCAGCTGCTCCAGGCGCAGGCGCAGCTCAAGGTGGCGCAGATCGACCTTGAGCGCTACGTGACCCTCTCGGCCCAGGACTCGATCTCCAAGCAGCAGGTGGACGCCGAGCAGGCCCTCGTCTCCCAGTACGAGGGGATGACGACGGCCGACCAGGGGGCCGTGGACAACGCGCAGCTGAGCCTCGCCTACTGCCACATCACGGCGCCCTTCGCGGGGCGCGTCGGGCTCAGGCTGATCGACCGGGGCAACTACGTGACGCCGGGCGACGCGGGCGGGCTCGTCATCCTCACGCAGGTGAAGCCGATCACGGTCATCTTCTCGCTGGCCGAGGACTACATCCCCGCGCTCCAGAAGCGCATCAAGGACGGGTCCGTGATCCCGGTCGACGCCTACGATCGTACCGGCGCCACCAAGCTTGCCTCGGGAAAGCTGTCATCGATCGACAACACCGTAGACCCGACCACGGGGACCTTCAAGCTGAGGGCGACCTTCCCGAACGACGACGAGTCCCTCTACCCGAACCAGTTCGTCATGGCCCGGATGCTCCTGAACGTCGACAGCGGCGTGACGGTGATACCGACCTCGGCCGTGGAGCGCGGGCAGCAGGGGACGTTCGTCTATGTCGTCGGCGCCGACAACAAGGTCACGGCCAAGGCCGTGGTCCTCGGCAACTCTCAGGGGGAGCGCGTGGCGGTCTCCTCCGGGCTCGCACTCGGCGACAAGGTGGTCGTCGACGGGGCCGACAGGCTTAAGGAGGGCATGGAGGTCGTGGCGCAGACCCCCGGCGGGCCTGCCGGCGGCAAGAAGGGCCCGCCCGCGGGCGGCTGGAAGGGCGGGGCCTCGGACGGCTCGCAGAAGCAATGGAAGCCGGCCGGCAATAACTGAAGGCTCCCGATGAGCCGACCCCCGCAGGGATTGTCCCGATGAGTCCCTCCCGCATCTTCATCCTCCGGCCGGTCGCCACGACGCTGCTCATGGCGGCGATCCTGATCATCGGCATCGTGGCGTACCGTTTCCTCCCGCTGTCGGCCCTGCCGGAGGTCGACTACCCGACGATCCAGGTCCAGACGTTCTACCCCGGGGCGAGCCCCGACGTGATGACGTCCTCGATCACGGCCCCGCTCGAGCGCCAGCTAGGCCAGATGCCCGGCCTCAAGCAGATGTCCTCCACGAGCTCCGCGGGAGCGTCCGTGATCACGCTGCAGTTCACGCTCGACCTGAGCCTCGACGTGGCCGAGCAGGAGGTCCAGGCCGCGATCAACGCGGCCGGCAACCTCCTCCCGAGCGACCTGCCCGCCCCCCCCATCTACGCGAAGATAAACCCGGCGGACGCGCCGGTCCTCTCGCTGGCGCTGACCTCGAAGACGCTCCCGCTCACCACCGTCGAGGACCTCGCCGACACGCGGCTCGCCCAGAACATCTCCCAATTGCCAGGGGTCGGGCTCGTGAGCATCGGGGGCGGCCAGCGGCAGTCGGTGCGCATACGGGCCAACCCGCTCGCGCTCGCGGCCTACGGCCTGAACATCGACGACCTGCGAACGACCGTCTCCAACGGCAACGTGAACACCGCGAAGGGCAACTTCGACGGGCCCTCGCGGGCCTACACGATCAACGCCAACGACCAGCTCAAGTCGGCCAAGGAGTACGAGAAGCTGGTCGTGGCGTACAAGAACGGCGCCGCCGTGCGCCTCTCCGACGTGGCGTCGGTGGAGTTCGCGCCGGAGAACACGAAGCTCGCCGCGTGGATCAACAGGACGCCGGCCGTCATCCTGAACATCCAGCGCCAGCCGGGGGCCAACGTCATCAAGGTGGTCGAGGGCGTCCGGGCGCTCCTGCCCTCGCTCCAGGCCTCCCTGCCCCCGTCCATCGACGTCACGGTCCTCACCGACCGGACGGTGACGATCCGCGCGTCGATCTCCGACGTGGAGTTCGAGCTCACCCTCGCGGTCATCCTGGTGGTGCTCGTCATCTTCATCTTCCTGCGGAACATACCGGCCACCATCATCCCCAGCCTCTCGGTGCCGCTCTCGCTCGTCGGCACCTTCGCGGTCATGTACCTGCTGGGCTTCANNACGCGATCGTCATGATCGAGAACATAGCCCGCTACGTTGAGAAGGGAGACTCCCCGATGGAGGCCGCGCTCAAGGGTTCCCAGCAGATCGGCTTCACGATCATCTCGCTCACCATCTCGCTGATCGCGGTCCTCATCCCGCTCCTCTTCATGGGCGACGTCGTGGGCCGGCTCTTCCGGGAGTTCGCGATCACGCTGGCGATCACGATCCTGATATCGGCCGTCGTCTCGCTGACGCTCGTGCCGATGATGTGCTCGAAGCTCGTCCGGCACCACGAGGAGTCCGAGATCCCGAAATGGAGCCGCAAGGTCGGTGCCTTCATCGACGGCATGATATCGAAGTACGGGACCATGCTGACCTGGGTGCTGGACCACCAGACGCTCACGCTCATCGTGGCCGCGGGCACGTTCGTCCTCACGGCGCTCCTCTACATCGTCATCCCGAAGGGCTTCTTCCCGGTCCAGGACACCGGGCTCATCCAGCTCATTACCGAGGGGCCCCAGGCGGCGTCCTACGAGGCGATGGCGGACCGCCAGCAGGCAGTCGCGGCCGAGGTGCTCAAGGATCCCGACGTCGAGAGCCTCTCGTCGTTTGTCGGGGTTGACGGCTCGAACACGACGCTCAACAGCGGCCGGATGCTGGTCAACCTGAAGCCGAGGGACAAGCGCTCCACGAACGCCACAGGGATCATAAGGAGGCTGCGGGTCGAGCTCGCGAAGGTGCCCGGAATCGCCTCGTACATGCAGCCCGTCCAGGACCTGACGATAGACGACAGAGTGAGCCGCACCCAGTACCAGTTTGTCCTGGAGAGCGCGAACCCGGGCGACCTCACCACCTGGATCCCGAAGCTCATGGACAGCATGCGCCAGCTTCCAGAGGTGAACGACGTCGCGACCGACCTGTCGGAGGGCGGCCTAGCGGCCTACATCAAGATCGACCGTGACACCGCGGCCCGGTTCGGGATCACGGCAGCGACGATAGACAATGCCCTCTACGATGCGTTCGGGCAGCGGATCATCTCGACCATCTTCACGGAGTCCAACCAGTACCGCGTGATCATGGAGGCGAACCCCGCGCTCCAGCGCTCGCCCGAATCGCTTGCGCAGATCTACGTCCCGTCGGCCGGCGGCGGCCAGGTGCCCCTCTCCTCCATCGCGACCTTCGAGACGCGCCCCGCCTCGCTCCTCATCAACCACATGGGGCAGTTTCCCTCGAACACGATCTCCTTCAACGTCCCGAAGGGCCAGTCCCTCGGGGCGGCCGTCACCGCCATCCACAAGGCCGAGAAGCAGATCGGGATGCCCCAGAGCATCGTCACGAGCTTCCAGGGCGCGGCGCTGGCCTTCGAGTCCTCGCTCACGAACGAGCTCTTCCTGATCGCGGCGGCGATCCTCACGATGTACATCATCCTGGGGATCCTCTACGAGAGCTTCATCCACCCGATCANNATGATGATCGACTTCGCCCTCGACGCGGAGCGCAACGAGGGGCTCGCCCCGCGCGAGGCGATCTACCAGGCGTGCCTGCTCAGGTTCCGGCCGATCCTCATGACGACGCTCGCGGCGCTCCTCGGCGCGGTGCCGCTCATGCTGGGAACGGGGATGGGCTCCGAGCTCCGCAACCCGCTCGGCGTCACGATCGTCGGGGGGCTGATAGTAAGCCAGGTCCTCACCCTCTTCACGACGCCCGTCATCTACCTCATGTTTGACCGGATCGCCGCGCGGTTCAGCAGCAAGCAGGCCGAGCCGGCCGCGGCGCAGGAGGCGGCGACGTGAACTTCTCGGAGACCTTCATCCGCAGGCCGGTCGCCACGACGCTCTTCACGTCGGGGATCCTACTGGCGGGCGCGGCGGCGTTCTTCAAGCTGCCCGTCTCCCCGCTGCCGCAGGTCGACCTGCCGACGATCAACGTGTCCGCTAACATGGCCGGGGCGAGCCCCGAGACCATGGCGACGACCGTCGCGACGCCGCTCGAGCGCCACCTCGGGACGATTGCCGACGTGACCGAGATGACCTCGTCGAGCGGGATCGGCAACACGAACATCACGCTCCAGTTCGGGTTCAACCGCGACATCGACGGGGCGGCCAGGGACGTCCAGGCCGCGATCAACGCGGCGCGCGCGGACCTGCCCTCGGCGCTCCGGAGCAACCCGAACTACAGGAAGGTGAACCCGGCCGACCAGCCCATCCTGATCCTCGCCCTCACCTCGAAGACACTGACCCAAGGCCAGCTCTACGACTCCGCGTCGACCATCCTCCAGCAGAAGCTCTCGCAGGTCGAGGGTGTGGGCGACGTGGGCGTCTTCGGGAGCTCGCTGCCGGCGGTGCGGGTCGAATTGAACCCGTCCGCCCTCTTCAAGTACGGGATCGGGCTGGAGGACGTCCGGGCAGCGCTCGCGGCCGCAAACGCCAACAGCCCGAAGGGGGCCATAGAGAACTCCCAGTACCACTGGCAGATCGTGAGCAACGACCAGTCCCGCTCGGCGAGCGACTACGAGAAGCTCGTCGTGGCCTACCGAAACGGCGCCCCCGTGCGGCTCAACCAGGTCGCGTCCACCACGGACTCGGTGGAGGACCTGCGCAACCTCGGGCTCTCAAAGGGGAGCCCCGCGGTGATGGTCGTCCTCTTCAGGCAGCCGCAGGCCAACATCATAGAGACCGTCGACCGCGTGATCAAGATGGTGCCCCAGCTCAGGGCCACGATCCCCCCGGCCACGGAGCTCGCCGTGGCGATGGACCGCAGCATCACGATCCGGGCGTCGCTCCTGGCGGTCGAGAGGTCGCTCCTGGCCGCCGTCATCCTTGTCGTCCTGGTCGTCCTGCTCTTCCTCAGGGACTGGAGGGCCACGCTGATCCCCGCGGTGGCCGTCCCCGTGTCGCTCATCGGGACCTTCGGGGCCATGTACATGCTCGGCTACACGCTCGACAACCTCTCCCTGATGGCGCTCACGGTCGCCACCGGCTTCGTGGTCGACGACGCGATCGTCGTCATGGAGAACATCGTCCGGCACATGGAGGCCGGCGTGCCTCGGTTCGAGGCGGCGCTGATCGGCGTGCGCCAGGTCGGGTTCACGGTGCTCTCGATGAGCCTTTCACTGATCGCCGTCTTCATCCCGATCCTGCTGATGGGCGGCATCGTGGGCCTGCTCTTCCGGGAGTTCGCGGTCACGCTGTCGGTGGCGATCATGATCTCGATGGTGATCTCGCTTACGACGACGCCCATGATGTGCTCCAGGCTCCTCGGGATCCGCGGGGACCCCTCGAAGGCCGGCCGGTTCAGCCGGTGGACGGAGGGTGCCTACGAGGAACTCCTCGGAGGGTACCGGCGGGCGCTCACCTGGGTTCTGCGCCACTCCTTCCTTATGATCCTGGTCCTCATCGCGACCATCGGGCTCAACTTCTGGCTGTTCTTCATCATCCCGAAGGGATTCTTCCCGGAGCAGGACGGGGGTAGGCTCTTCGGCTTCATCCAGGCCGACCAGAGCACCTCCTTCCAGAGGATCTCGCAGAAGCTCAAGCAGTACGTCCAGACGATCCAGGACGACAAGGACGTTGACGACGTCGTGGGCTTCACGGGCGGCGGCGGCGGCGCGAACACGGGGCGCCTCTTCGTCTCGCTCAAGTCGCTCAAGGAGCGGAAAGCCTCCTCCCAGCAGATCATCGGCCGCCTGAGGCCCAAGCTCGCCCTGGTCCCCGGGGCCTCGCTCTTCCTCTTCCCCGCGCAGGACCTGCGCATAGGCGGCCGGGTGAGCCAGTCCCTCTACCAGTACACGCTGAAAGCGGACAACCTGGATGACCTTCGCACGTGGGTGCCCAAGCTCCTGGAGGCGCTCAAGGCGGAGCCCGTCCTGACGGACGTGAACTCCGACCAGCAGGACAAGGGCCTCGACACCGAGCTCCTGATCGACAGGGACACGGCCTCGCGCCTCAGGCTGACGGCGGCGCAGATCGACAACACCCTCTATGACGCCTTCGGCCAGCGGAGCGTCTCAACCATATACCAGTCGCTCAACCAGTACCACGTCGTGATGATGGTGGCGCAGCGCTTCTGGCAGGACCCGTCCGCGCTGAAGGCCATCTACGTGAGCTCCTCGGGGGGCGTCGTCAACGGCACCCAGCAGACTAACGCCGTCGCGGGCACCGTCTCCATCGCCGCCGGCCCGGGCGCGGCCCACGCCGGCGCCTCCAGCGCGAGCTCCGTGGCCGCGGACACGGCGCGCAACGCGAGCATCAACGCGATCGCCACCACCGGGCACGGGGCCGCCTCGACCGGCCAGGCGGTCAGCACTCGCGTCGCGACGATGGTCCCGCTCTCCGCGTTCTCGAGCTATGGGCTGGGGACGACGCCCCTGCAGGTGAACCACGACGGCCCTTTCGTCGCGGGGACCATCTCCTTCAACCTTAAGCCCGACGCCTCGCTGTCGGACGCGGTCGACGCGATCAACCGCCAGTCGGCGCTGATCCACGTGCCGAGCACGATCCACGGCAGCTTCGCGGGCACGGCGAAGACCTACCAACAGTCGCTCGGCAACGTGCCGATCCTCATCGTGGCAGCCATCGTGGCCATCTACCTGGTGCTCGGCATCCTCTATGAGAGCTACGCCCATCCCTTTACGATCATACTATCCTCCCTGCCCTCGGCCGGGCTGGGCGCGTTCCTTGCTCTCATGCTCTTCAACAAGGAGTTCAGCCTGATCGCGTTCATCGGACTCTTCCTGCTGATCGGAATCGTCAAGAANNAACGCGATCATGATGATCGACTTCGCGATCGAGGCTGAGCGCTCGGAGGGCCTGGGCCCGAGGGACGCCATCTTCAAGGCCTGTCTGCTCCGGTTCCGGCCGATCCTGATGACGACCATGGCGGCCATCCTAGGCGCAGTCCCCCTTGCCATCGGGCACGGCGACGGCGCCGAGCTCCGGCAGCCGCTCGGTATCGCGATCGTCGGCGGCCTGGTCGTGAGCCAGCTGCTCACCCTGTTCACCACGCCGGTGGTCTACCTCTACGTCGACTGGACCAGAAACGCCATCCGCCGGCTGAGGGTCCGCCTCGGCCTTGTGACCGGCGAGAAGGAGGGTGCGCTCGCGCCGGTATGAATTCAAACAAAGACGACATGACGGAAACGACGCCGACCCCTGCCTCCCAACCGCCCGCGTGCGCCGGGCGCCTGGCGCTCGCCTGCGCGTGCCTCGTTCTCGCGGCGGGGTGCGCCGTCGGCCCCGACTACAAGAGGCCCAAGGCGGAGGTCCCCGCAGCGTTCAAGGAGAACCCGGGCTGGAAGCTCGCGGCCCCGGACGACGGAGCCGGGAGGGGGCCGTGGTGGGAGGTGTTCAACGACCCGGTCCTCGGCTCCCTCGAGTCCCAGGTCGAGACCTCCAACGAGACCGTCAGGCAGGCCGTCGCGAACTATGAGCAGGCGAGGCAGATCGTCCGCTCCGACAGGACGGGATATCTGCCGAGCGTGTCGGTCGCGGGCTCGGCGCAGCGCTCGAAGCCCACGCAGGCGTCCAGCGGGGGCACCGCCAGGGCGGCGACCTTCTACATCGCCGACCTTCAGGCCTCGTGGGAGCCCGACATCTGGGGAAAGCTCCGCAGGACGGTCGAGGCCGACGCGGCGACCGCCGCGGCGAGCGAGGCGGACCTGGCGAACGCGCGCCTCTCGATGCAGGCGGCGCTGGCGCAGGACTACATCGGCCTTCGGGCGACGGACGACAGGATTAGGCTCCTCGAGGACGCCGTGTCGGCCTACTCGAGGACCCTCAAGATAAGCCAGAACAAGTACGCGGTGGGGGTGGCGGCGCGCAACGACGTCATCACGGCGCAGACGCAGCTCGACAGCACGCGCGCCCAGATGATCGCCGCCGGCGTGCAGCGCGCCCAGTTCGAGCACGCGATCGCCGTCCTCGTGGGGAAGGCCCCCTCGGATTTCTCGATCGCGCGGACCCCCACGATCGGGCTCACGCTCCCGGAGGTCCCGGCGCAGGTGCCGTCCAGCCTGCTCGAGAGGCGCCCCGACGTGGCCGCCGCCGAGCGCCTGGCCGAGGCTTCGAACGCGAGGATCGGCGTACAGACCGCGGCCTATTTCCCGTCGCTAAGCCTTTCCGGAACGGCCGGTTACGAGGGGTCGCCGATAGGCAGCCTCATCACGGCGCCGTTCAAGTTCTGGACGATAGGGGCGCAGGCGGCCGACTCCCTCCTCGACTGGGGACAGCGCCACGACCTCGTCCTCTCCGCAAGGGCGGCCTACGAGGCGAGCGCGGCCAACTACCGCCAGACCGTCCTGACCGCGCTCCAGCAGGTCGAGGACAACCTTTCCGGGCTTCGGATCCTCAAGGAGGAGGCAAAGGTGCAGGATGCGGCCGTCTCGGAGGCCACGCTCGCCGCCCAGATCGCGCTCAATGAGTACAACGCGGGGACCGTGGATTTCACGACCGTCGCGACCGAGGAGGTCACGGAGCTCTCGAACCGGGAGACCCAGCTCGGGATCATCCAATCCCAGCTCACCTCGAGCGTCGCGCTCATCCAGGCGCTCGGCGGGGGATGGGGCGGGACCGGCGGCGGGCATCCCTAAAGGCGGACCGCTTTAAAACGGGTCGGGACCTCCGCCAGGGTCCGGGGGTGGCACGTCGAATGCTTAGCAACTCCCGACCTATGAACGACACCAATCGACTGAGGCTATTAGCCGGCCTTTTGCTGGCCACTCTTGCAATCACGGGGCGCGCGCAGAATACGCCCCCCGCCTCCTCCCCGGACACGTCGGCCCCCACCGGGGCCGCGGTGCAGATGGAGAAATACAACGTGAGCGACGTTCCGATCGAGCAGCAGATCCTGCCCACCTCGCGGCCGTTCGCCTCCGTCTTCGGGACGGACGAGAACATCCTGGATGTGCCCAGGAACGTGACGATCATCTCGCGCGCGCAGATGGACGTCATCGACATCCAGGACGTGACGGAGTTCAGCAAGCTGACGGCGAGCGCCTTCACGACCTCGAACTTCGGCTCGCCCGCCAACCCGAACATCCGCGGGCAGTCGGCCGACGTCTTCATGAACGGAATGCGCATGTTCATCGGCGAGAGCGGCGATGGCATGCCGGTCGACTTCAACCAGGTCGAGTCGGTGAACATCATCCCTGGCCCCGCGACGGCGGTCCAGGGCGCCTCGGCCTACGTCGGCGGCTTCATCGACCTGATCTCCAAGCAGCCTTTCTTCGACGGCACAAAGGGGTTTGTGAGCGCCACGTACGGCTCCTACGACACGAGGCGATGGACGCTGGACGTCGGCGGCCCGATCACGCCGAAGCTGGCGTACCGCTTCAGCTACTCGGGCGAGGACAGCAAGGGCTACTATTACGACTGGATCAAGCAGACGACCTCGGTCTACGGCGCCCTCACCTGGCGCCCCACGCCCAGCTACGAGCTCGCCGCCGACGTCAAGGCCTTCTGGGCCGACTACCGCGAGAACTTCGGGATCAACCGCGTCACGCAGGCCCTGGTCTCCGACGGCCTCTACCTGCCGGGCACCAACGTGAACAACGGGACGAGCGCCACCACCGCGGATCCCCAGAACGCGGCGAACGTCCTCGGCAGCAACACGATCGTCTTCGGGACCCCCGTCAAGGTCGACTACCGCGAGACCGCCCAGGGGCCCGCCAGCCACGCCCACGGGATGGAGTACAACGTGCAGGTGATCCAGACCCTCATCCTCTCGACGGACGCCAAGATCGTGAACAACACGATGGCGACCTACACGAAGCGCGACACGTTCAACTCGGACGGCTACAGCGAGATCGTCGACCCCTCGGTGACCTTCGACAACCGCACGGAGTACATCCTGAAGAAGGGCGGCCTCACTCTGAACACCGGCGTCGAGGAGAAGTACGAGACCATCCGAGCCTTCGACGACTTCTTCTTCGAGCCCGTGAACGTGTGGGACCTCTCGTCGGTGAGCCTACGCTCGACCTTGAACTCCTACCTCGCCAAGGGGGGCTATGGCGGCTTCCTGGGCATGAAGACCCCCGGATTCGAGGACCGCTACTCAACGCCCGGGGTCGGCACGTTTGACGGCGTGCACTACTTCAGCCTGAACGACGACAGCAACCTCTCGTCCATGGCCTCGGTCGCCCCGTTCATCCAGACCACCTGGAATGTCACGGACAAGTTCAACGTCGTCGCCGGCGCGCGCATGGACATCATGCACGTCCAGTCGCGCGACCCGTTCTTCACGTCCGCCGCGGCGTCGATCGAGGTGGGCGAGCCCAACGCGAACCTGAGCCTGGTCTACAAGGTGACTCCGACGGTCTCGACCTACCTCACGTACAACTACAGCCAGAACTACACAGGGGACCTGGCCGACGGCGGCGGATTCGGCCTCTACGGGGACGCCAGCGGGAACCCCACGCTTCCCCGCAGCCTCTTCGCCGAGGTGAGCCAGCTGTGGGAATACGGCACCAAGTTCACCCTGGACAACGACAAGCTCTTCATCACCGCCGACGTCTTCACCCAGTCCAGGCAGGCAAAGCCGCAGGGATCCCCGGTCTACACGCAGCAGTACTACGGCTTCGAGACGGCGCTCAACTTCCAGCCGAACAAGCAGTTGTTCGCCACCGCCGGGTTCTCTTTCATCAACGGAAGCCTGCCGGCATCCGCGCTGCCGTTCCAGGCCTACTCGACCAACCAGCTCCCGGGCGGCCCGCCGAACCCGTTCACCAGTCCCCACCAGGCATCGGGACGCCTGCGGCAGCCCGGCCAGCCCCTCGAGACCTTCAACGGACTGGCGTCGTACTCGTTCGCGAACGGCTTCGGGATCGAGGCGAACGTGCTCGTCACGAGCAGGATGAACAACGACTACCAGGGATACATCGTGATCCCCGTGCAGTACACGGTCGACGCGGCGATTTCCTACAAGACCAAGGAGTGGGAGTTCCGCCTCACCGGCTCGAACGTCACGAACCAGCACAACTGGGAGCCGTCGGTCGCCACCTACGCGCTCGAGGGCATCGTCCCCCTTCCTGCCTTCCAGCTCGAGGGCACGGTCAAGTACAAGTTCTAGGGGCGAAGCCCTTCACCTCTCGGGATTCGCCGCCCGGCCTAGCGCCCGGCGGCGAATTCTTTTGCCCCGGCCCCGGCGCTCAGAACGAGCCCGAATTGCTGACGAAGGCGATAGAGGCGCTGTCGGGCGACCACGAGTTGACGTTGATCGAGCCTTGGCCCCCGTACACGTAGCCCACGACCTGCGGCTTTCCTCCGTCTATCGGGATCTTGCGCAGGTAGACCCGCTTGTAGAACGGGTGGTCGCCCGGGGGGACCTCGGGCGGGAAGCTGATGAAGAGGACCGTCCTGCCGTCCGGCGAGACGTGGGGGAACCAGTTGTTGAACTCGTCGTCCGTCACCTGGGTCTGCCCGGAGCCGTCCGCGTTCATGCGCCAGACCTGCATCTTCCCCGACCGCTCCGAGTTGAAGAAGATCGTCCTCCCGTCGGGCGTGTATTCCGAGCCGTCGTCGAGTCCCTTCGTGCTTGTCAGCTTCACCTCCGGCCCTCCCGCGGACGGCACCCTGTAGATGTCATAGTCCCCGCCGCGGGCGCCCGTGAAGAGCAGGAACTTACCGTCCGGCGACCAGCCGTGGAAGTAGGAGGGGCCGACCGGGGTGATCTGGGTCGGGATCCCCCCCTCGACGGGGAGCGTGTAGACGATCGAGGGTGAGCCGCTGCTGATCCCGAGCATCCTCCCGTCAAATGAAAGCGAGTGGGCGTTGTTGCAGTGGACCTGGGCGCCCGTGTCGATGGGGGAGGTCCTGAGCGACGAAAGCTCGAGGCTGAACATCCGGCCGTTGTGGTTGTAGACCAGCCGGCGGCCGTCGGGCGTCCAGTTCGGGGCCTGAAGCGAGTCCGCCGCGCCGATGAGCGTCCTGCGGACGCCCGTGTTCACGTCGAGGACCTCGATTTCGCTGCCGATATAGTCCCTGTAGGGGACGAAGTCGGGCCTGGCGGGCCGGATCAGGCGGACGTTCCTGAAGACGCCCTTCTCCACCACGGCGTTGTTGTGGGCGCAGATGTAGATTCCGACATACACCTCGTCGGGGAGGTCGATCGCCTCAAAATCCTGGCTCGAGAGGGTGTCGCCGAACTTGGCGGCGCCCATGGTGAACTTCCTGCCCGCGCGCTCCAGCTGGAGGACGGCCGCTCCCGCGGGGCCCACGCGGATCTCCTCGGTCGGGCCCCCGAAGACCTTCCTGAACTGCAGGTCCGAGAGTCCGTTTCCATGGAATGCCGCGTTCACGTGCGGGGACTTGGGGTCGAGGCTGGCCCTCACGATGATGCCCATCTTCCTGTGCGGGCCGGTCCCGGTGCCTAGGAATTCCGCGGAGGCCTGGACGATGAAGTCGCCCCTCACCTTCCTCCAGGCGAAATGGTACTCGTCGTGGTCGGCCCACATGTTCGTGCCCGACGAGGAGAGGAGGTACTCCTGGGAATCCCGGTCGAATGCCGCGCTCCCGGGGATGGCGACCCCGCCGATGTCCCCGTGCTGCTCGAACACCCCGACGGGCGCGGCCTCGTTGGACGCCCGCGCCGAGCCGATCGCCCCCAGCGCCAGGGCGCAGAAGAGGGCCGGGATCACGGGGAGATGGGGGGTCACAATCATGACGGTGTCGGGGGACATGGGGTTGGGGCGTTGGCGATTCTCCGGCCGGGTTTTTCGAGCCGGGGCAACACGCTAGGTTGCCGGCCTGCGCGGGGCAAGGTCAGACGCCCTCGGCGAGCCCGCGCACGAGGCCCCGCATGACGGCCATTTCCTCCGCATTCACGGTGTGGCCCATGCCCGGGAAAATGGACTTGGTCACCGCGCCACCCAGGCCCTCCATCACCCGGGCGCTCTCCTCGACGCACGCGAGCGGAATGTGGGCGTCCTGGTCGCTGCAGCCGAGGTAGACCGGCGAGCCCGCCAGGCTGCCCGCGCGGGGCCGGGGGGTCCCCGGGGGACCGATCAGCGCACCGCTCAATCCCATCACGCCGCCGTACCTCCTGGCGTTCCTTGCCGCAAACTCGAGTGAGAGGCACGCCCCCTGGGAGAACCCGACCAGGACAACCCTCTCGCCCGGGATCCCGCCGCGCCCTAGGTCGGCAAGCAGCCCCGCGATCACGGCCAGGGCCGACGAGAGGTGGGGCTCATTCTGGGCGAGGGGCGCGAGGAAGCGCTGGGGATACCAGACATTGCCCGACGCCTGCGGGGCGACGAGGGCCACCCCCCGCACGCCGACGGCAACCTCCTCACCGAGGGCGTAGATGTCCTCCGCCGTGGCGCCGCGGCCGTGGATGAGGACGAGCGCCGTCCGAGCCGCCGCAACCGGGGCGCCGCCCCTGAGCACGCGCTGACCTTCATGGGGTTTCATGGGAAGAACAAATAGCATGGGTCGCGATCCGCCGCAAACGCCCCCGTTGGGGGCTCCTCCCCGCCGGCGCACACACTTCCAGATGGGTTGACGCGGGATGCCAAAAGGAGGCCTACTGTCCCGGAGCAGACACGCCCCTGACACCGGTCCCGTGCCGCCCCACGCCCCATGTTTACCAAGACCCTAAAGACCCTGCTGCTGGCCTCCCTCGCCTGGGGTTGCGTCGAGGCGCGGGCAGCCAACGCGCTGCGCGGCGAATCCTCCGCCTTCCTGCGGTCCTTCGCGGACAGCCCCGTCAACTGGGTCCCCTGGGGCGACGCCGCGATCGAAAGGGCAAGGACCGAGAAGCGGCCGGTGTTCCTGTTCGTCGGCTCCTTCACAAGCGAGCTCTCAAGCTCGATGCGCCGCCAATCCTTCGCGAACCCGAAGAGCGCCGATTGGCTCAACAAGAACTTCATCTGCGTCCTTGTCGACAGGGACGAGCGCCCGGACGTCGCCGCGCTCTACCAGGCCTATGTCGGCGGCCTGAAACAGATGAACGGATGGCCGCTCAACGTCTGGCTCACCCCTGATTTCCAGCCCTACGAGGGCGCCACCTACCTGTCGCCTTCCGAGGACTGGGGCGCCCCCGGATTCCTGAAGCTCGCGAACGAGGCCCTCGCGGCGTGGACCACCAACCCGGCCGCCTGCCGCAGGAGGTCGTCGGACTCGATCGCCCAGCTGAGGCCCCTGCCGCAGGCGGCGCCGCCTGCGTGGAGCCTCGAGAGGTCCCGCAGCCGCCTCGCGGCCGACGCGGCCGCATGGAGGTCGACCTACGACCCGGCGCTGGGCGGGTTTGGCGACGTGCCCAAGTCGCCGGAGCCCGAGCTCATCCGCTTCATGCTGCTGCAGTCCCCGGACGACAAGGACGCCGCCCTTAGGACGCTCCGCGCGCTGGCGGCGAGCGCGGTGCGCGACCCGCTGGACGGGGGTTTCTTCCGCCACGCGGCGGACGGGGCCTGGCGCATCCCCTACCAGCAGAAGACGCTCTCGGACCAGGCCCGCATCGCGCTCGCCTTCCTCGCCGGCGCGGAGGGGCCCGATGCGAGGTCCTTCGCCCAATGCGCGCGGGGCGCGCTCGACTACGCCCTCAGCCGGCTGTCGCGCCCCGACGGCACCCTGGCCTCCGCAGAGGATGCCACGGGCGACGAGTTCTCCGGCTACTACGCCTGGACCGAGGCCGAGATCGACAAGGTCCTGGGTGCGGACTCGGCCTCCTTCAAGGCCGACCACGGAGTGCTGCCGGCCGGAAATGTGCCGGCGGGTGACGACCCATCGGCACTCTTCGCCGGGAAGAACCTCCTGCGCTCCGCGGACGTGGCCGGCCCCGGACAGGCTGCCTCCGCCACCCTGCTGCTCGCGGTGCGGGACAGGCGCCCTTCCCCTCCCCGAGACGACCGCGCAACGGCTGGGGCTCACGGCCTTTTCATCAACGCCCTGTCGCGTGCGGGGGCGCAGCTCGACGAGCCGCGCTACCTGGAGGCGGCCAGGCGGATCCTGGAGGCCGTCCGGAGGAACTTTCTTATGGGGAAGGACGGCGAGCTCCGGCGCATGGCCGGCTCGGACCTCCCCGCGAGCGCCGACGACTACGCTGCGCTGGCCCTGGGTGCGGGCGGCTTCTCGCGGGCCTCGAAGGACGCGGCCGCCGGCGAGCTCTCCTCGCGGCTTCTCGCGCAGCTGGACGCCCGCTTCCTCGACCCGGCCGGTGGCACCTATTTCGGGGCGGCCGAGGCGAGGCCCGGCGTGTTCTTCATCCGCCCGCCCGCGGCGGGCGACCCGCCCACCGCCGATTCCCTGGCGCTGCTGGCCCGGTCCCCCAACGCCATGGCGGTCGCCGCGGCGCTCCTGGGCGGACTGGACGACTCGGGCCCCCAGGCGCCCGGCGACCAGCTTCTAGCGCTCAGGATCGTGGAGTCGCGGGAGGGCCGGAATTGACCCCGGGAGCCAACAGGGTGCGGTTGGACGGCGTGTCGGGGGCGACGGGTTTCGGGCTAATCGGCCCGTAGGTACAGTAGGCGGGCGGCTACGGCGCCCGCGCGAGGGCCACCGCAGCGTGCCGCAGAATGGGCGGGGTCTGGAGCCTCAGCGTGCCGCCCGGGTGGGACACGACCTTGGGCTCCCCCGGAACGCCCTTCTCGGTGTCCCACCACGTGACCTTCCATGTGCCCGCGGGCACGTCGCCCAGGAGAACCGTGCCCGAGACGGGCGCGGTCGGCTCCAGGGCGTAGAGGTTGGTCCTGTGCCAGATCCACGCCGCGATGTAATGGTCGTTGCGCCGGCCGACGAGTGCCAATGCGGGGACTCGGATCCCGATTTCGACGGCCGGGATCCCGATCCAGTCGGGCCCGGGGTTGTGCAGGAGGAGCGTGTGCTTTCCGGCGGGAAGCTTGAAGTCGACTTCCGCCGGAGAGGGCGCGCCCGCGCCCGCGGCCCACTGGTGGGAGGCCACGCCCGCGCCATCCAGCTCCGCCTCCAGCCCTCCCCCGCCCGCCGCCGTCGAGTCCACCAGGACGCGCACCGTCGTGGCCGCCGGGACGTCCAGGCGGTAGGTGACATGGTCCGCGAAGCCGTCGGCCCTTCCCGAGTCGGACCCGACGAGGGTGGCGGGAACATCCGCCGCCCCCAGGGGCTCGCTCCCATCCAGGGGATAGTCGATGTCCGCCGGATCCCGGCGCTGCCAGAACTCGCCCGCTGCGATCCTCAGGGGCGCCTTCTCGGCGCAGTCCACCACGGCCGTGAAGGGCTGCAGTCCCGGCTGCTGCGCCATGCGGGTCACCGCGACGAAGCGGAAAACCGCGCCCAGCTCGTTCAGCCGCCCCTGCTCGAGGATCTGCCATCCGTTCCAGGGCTGTGCGGCCATCGTGCCCTGGCCCATGATGCTGGCCCATACCGGGGGGATCAGGTTCAGGCCGGCCTTCTTGACCTCGTCCGACACCGGTTGGTGGTCGTCACCCTCCTCCCCGTAGAAGGCCGGGCGGTCCAGCGAGGCGAGGGGCGGGACGAAGGTCCGCGCCGCGGCCACAAGGTTGGCCGCGTAGAGGTGGGGCTGGTAGTAGTCCATCTTCTCGTAGATGGGGCTCCGGAGGTTCTCCGTGCTTGTGGTGACGAGGTGCCCGTAGACGTCGATGAGCCGGAGGCTCGTCGCCATGCTCGAGTGCCACCGGGCGACGTCGGCCTCCCGGCCGTGCCGGAACGCGTCCGACCAGTGGACCTCGTTGAAGAGCTCCCAGGCGACGACCGCCGGGGACCAGCCCCACCTGGCCACGATGTACCGGTACTTCAGGAGCGTGATCACCTGCGCATTCGCATCCGTGAAAAAGTCCTCCGGCGACTTGAGGAAGCCCCCCGGGTTCGCGGCGTTCCACGGGTTCCCGGCCCAGTTGGAATCGTTCACGGTCGTGACCTGCCCATGGTGCTGAAGGACCACCTGGACGTACACGCCGTTGTCCTCGGCGGCGGCCAGGATCCTGTCCCACGACTGCGCCACGTCCTCGCTCATGAACCCGGGCTTCGGCGACGGACCCATGCCCGGCGGCAGCCAGTCAAGGTTGAGTCCGTCCCAGTGCGCCATCCAGATCCGCATCCAGTTGAGGTTTGCCCGGGCAAACGCGGGGAACGCCTGCTGGTAGTATCCCACCGTGTCGGGCTTCCCGTCGGGGCGCCATGCGAGGTTGGCCCCCACGGGGACGTAGGGGAGGCCATCGGACCGCATGAACTGGCGGGGATCCTTCGGGTTGATGAGGATGGAAGGGAGCCGGGTGCGGGCGGTGTTCTGGAACTCCGCCGGGGTGACGAGGCTCACGATGAGGCCCGTCTTCTTGATTCCCAGCGTCGTCTCGGATACCCCGCCGAAGCGGTAGGCTCCGGCCTCGTCGGGACGCGCGCGGACCGCGAAGAGCCCGCCGTCGGCATAGTAGGCGGGCAGCTGGAGCCTCAGCCCGGAAGGGGTGGTCACCTCGGCCCAGAGCTCGCGCGCGTATGGGTTCCCGACCGACGGGTTGTCAGGGGCCACGAAGTCGAACTCGACCGGCTTGGGCCCGGCGCCGGCCCCCTGGGCGAGGAGCGACAGCGCGGCGAGAAGGGCGAGGGGGCCAAGGGGTGTCTTCATGGGTTCACGGGACGGGGGTTGTCGCCGCGGGACCGACGACCGCCTTGTCCTGCATCGTCACGCGGTACGTGCCGGGCGAGGAGCCGGTCATGCGCTTGAAGAGGACGCACATGTACTCCATGTGCTCGANNAGCAGCTGGCGGATCTTGCGCAGCTGCACGCGCCGAATCTCCGCCTGCGGGGAGCGGCCTATGTGCTGGCGGAACTTGCGCTCCATCTGGCTCCGCGAGGCGTGGGCGTGCTGGAGGACCTGGTCCACCGTGATGCCCTGGCACGCCCGCTCGCGGATGAAGCTGAGGGCGGCCGCGACGTTGCGGTCCTCGACGGCCAGCACGTCCGTCGAGTGGCGGGTGACCACGCCGATCGGCTCGACCCTCTGGTCCATCACCTTGGGCTGCTTGCCCGCAAGGAGGTCCCTGAGGAGCGCGGCCGCGCGGTAGCCCGACTGGAACGCGTTCGGGGCGACGCTCGACAGGGCCGGGTCGGAAAGGTCGCAGCGGATGGTGTCGTTGTTGACGCCGAGGACGGCCACCTCCTCGGGCACGAGGATGCCCGCGGAGTGGGCCGCGCTGATCACCTGCTGGGCGCGCAGGTCGACGCAGGCCATCACCCCGATCGGCTTCGGCAGGCCCTTGAGCCAGCCCGCGAGCTTGCGGATCTGCTCCTCGTCCCAGAAGGGGGTGGAGTCCCCGGGGTATTCGACGTCGAACACCGAGCAGTCGCGCCCGGCGAGGCGCACCGCCTCGACAAAGCCGTCCCGCCTCTCGCACGACCATGGGTTGTTGCCGAACCCCGTGAATCCGAACTTCTGGTATCCCCTCTCGATGAAGTGCTCCGCCCCGAGGTGCCCGATGCTCACGTTGTCAGGGCGCAGCTTCGGGACGCCGGGGTATGGCTCTATGTCGTTCAGGTCCACGAGCGGGATGCCGTGCTCGGCGCAGGCCGCCACGAGCCGGGGGGTCGTGTGGCGGCTTATGACCCCCTGCCACCTCTTGCCGCGGATCCACTGCGGGTCGGCCTCGGAGACCGCCTGGTCGTCGTGGAAGGCCGTCCAGATGTGGTGGGTCCGCTCGTAATGCGCTATCCCCTTGAGCATCGCCATGCACTCCTCGAACCGGGTCTGGAAAATGAGCAGCACGTGGGGCTTCTTCACGAAGCCGAGCGTGCAGCCTGCCCCCCGGGGAGGCAAGAGCCGGGGGGGGAGCCGGGCGAATCCGGCGCCTACTTCGGGAGAGGGTTGTCCTTGATGAACTTCACGATGTCCGGGGCGCTGCAGAAGCAGAGGGCCGTGAATGTGTCCGCGGCGCCGTAGTAGATCGCGATCCTCCCTGTCTTCGAGTCGCACAGGCAGCCCACCGGGAAGCAGACCCCGGGAACGAAGCCGGAAAGCTCGTAGGGGGCCTCGGGCACGATCAGCG
This sequence comes from Opitutaceae bacterium, assembly GCA_003151495.1. GTDB lineage: Bacteria > Verrucomicrobiota > Verrucomicrobiia > Opitutales > Opitutaceae > Palsa-1447. The sequence continues at coordinate 2,306 of PLXR01000041.1, read as the reverse complement.
GCTCCCTCAGGCAGGCGATCACCTTCCAAGGTTTTTCGATGTCGAGCAGCATCGCCCCGATCGAGTACACGTACCCGTTGCAGGTCGTCGTGACGCCGTGGTAGAAGAGCAGCCAGCCCTCGCTCGTCTCAATGGGCGAGGGTCCCGCGCCGATCTTCGTGCCCTGCCACCAGGGGCCTCCGCGGCCGATCACGTGCCGGTGCCTGCCCCAGTGCACGAGGTCCGGGCTCTCGCTCACGAAGATGTCCCCGAACGGGGTGTGCCCCGTGTCCGAGGGCCGGCTCAGCATGAGGAAGTTCCTTCCGAACTTGCGTGGGAAGAGGACCCCGTTGCGGTTGTAGGGAAGGAAGGCGTTCTCCAGCTGCTCGAAGTGGACGAAGTCCTTCGTCCTTGCGATGCCGATCGTCGGGCCGTGGTAGCCGTTGCACCAGGTGACGTAGTAGGTGCCGGCCACGAGCGTCACCCGGGGGTCGTAGGCGTACTCGAACTTGCGCACCTCCGGGTCGTCGCACCTCAGGTTGATCGGCTTCTTCTCGAAGGTGAAGCACAGCCCGTCCGCGCTGCGGCCCACGTGCAGGTGGGGGATCCGGTCCATGCCCTCGGTGCGGAAGACGCCGATGAATCCGCCCTTCCACGGCACGACGGCGCTGTTGTAGATCCCCGTCACGCGGGGAAGCGGGCGGCGCCCCACGACGGGATTGGCGCTGTAGCGCCACGCCAGGTCGGGATTGCCTGTGGGCCTTGGCTCCCAGGGAATGTTGGGCAATGCGGGACCGACGATCTTTAACTTCATGATGGGAGGTGGGGGCGCCGGGGCCCTGCAAATGCGGAGCCCGGTGCGGGGGTGGGGACAATGCCTTTCGGAAAGGCGAAGCTGGGACGGGTTAGCGTACCCCCAAAAGAACATGGTGTTAATGAGATCCCTTGCCATGGACTTGAGAAGTTTCCGGGTGCGCAGGGCGCCCGGAAAACGCGGTTCAAACTTCTCCCGGGCAGAGATGGAAAAGCCTCATGAACAATTTTATAATATTATTCATTATATCCTTATGAATTAATATGGAGGCCTTTTCTGCGGCCTGCGCGAAGACAAAAACGCCGCGCTTCGAGCACCGGGCGGCTGATTCCGATTGTCCCCGGCCGCGGGTCCGGTCAGCCCTAGGCCAAGTCCGCCACCCGCCTTCAATACCCAAGGATCCCACCGGAACCCGTCCGCCAAAAATATGATGACACGACGCGAATTCATAGGGGCTTCCGCCGCCGCCTCTGCGGGCGCGCTGCTCCCGCGCACGGCCCGCTCGCAGGCCGCGGCCGCTCCCCGCCCCCAGCCGGTCATCCCGCGCTGGCGGGGCTTCAACCTGACGGAGATGACCGGGGGGCGGGTACCCCCGCGCCCGTTCCGGGAGTCCGACTTCGAGTGGATGGCAGGATGGGGCTTCAACTTCGCCCGCCTCCCCCTCTCCTACTGGGGCTGGTCGAGCCCGAAGGACTGGATGACGATCAATCCCGACGCGCTCAAGCCGCTGGACCGCGCGGTGGAGCTCGGCAGGCAGCACGGGATCCACACGTGCCTCGGCTTCCACAGGATCCCGGGCTACTGCGTGAACGGGCGGGAGCTGGAGCCGTTCCAGCTCTTCGACAGCCCGCGCGACTCCATGCAGAGGGCCCTCGACGCCGCGGTGCGCCATTGGACCTATTTCGCGGAGCGCTACAGGGACGTCCCGAACGCGCACGTGAGCTTCGACCTGCTCAACGAGCCGCCCTTCATGGCCGACCAGTCGCGGTACGTCGAAATCGCGAAGGCGCTCATCGCGGCGATCCGCAGCGTGAGCCCCGACCGCCTCATCTTTGCGAACGGGGCCGACATCGGGCAGACCCCCGTCCCGGGCCTGATAGACCAGGGCATCGTCCAGAGCACCCACGACTACCAGCCGAAGATGATCAGCCATTACAAGGCGGGCTGGGTCCCGGCGGCGGAGTTCGAGTCGCTGGCGGTCCCGACCTGGCCCATGGTGGACAAGCACGGCGTGCTCTGGAACAAGGAGAAGCTCCGGGCCGAGGACATCACCAAGTGGAGGCCCCTCACGGACCGGGGGGCTCCGGTCCATGTCGGCGAGTGGGGCTGCCACTCGCTCACGCCCCACGACGTGTGCCTTGCCTGGATGGCCGACGAGCTCTCGCTCTGGAAGGAGGCCGGCTGGGGCTGGTCGATGTGGAACCTGCGCGGCGGCTTCGGGATCGTCGACAGCGGCCGCGCGGACGTGAAGTACGAGGCCTTCAACGACCACAAGCTCGACCGCCGGATGCTC
>PLXR01000105.1 GCA_003151495.1 Opitutaceae bacterium | reverse complement strand
TTCTGGTTGGCCTTGAGGTCGGGATACTGCTCGGAGACGACCATGAGCCGGCTGAGCGCGCCGGTGAGGCCGCCCTCCGCCGAGACGAGGCCCTTGACGGCGCTCGAGTCCCCGGGGTTCGCGGCGGCGGCCTGCGAGGCGGCGAGGGCGATGTTGCGCGCCTTGATGACGTCCTCGAGGGTCGAGTGCTCGTGCTTGAGGTAGCCCTTGGCCGTCTCGACCAGGTTGGGGATCAGGTCGTAGCGGCGCTTCAGCTGGACGTCGATCTGGGCGTAGGCGTTCTTGAATCGGTTGCGCAGAGAGACCAGGGAATTGTAGATCCCGGTGGCCATGAGCGCCACGACGACGACGACCGCGAGTAATCCTGCGAGTATGACGAGTGCAATCATGGGAACCGCATGCTGGATCCCCGGGTCGGTCGGGTCAATTGCGCTTCGTCCTCCCCAATCCCGGGTTGATTGTTATCGCCCGCGGAGCAAGGGTTAGGGCGCTTTCCATGCGACTCCTTTCCGCCCTCGCCTCGCTGCTCGCCGTGTCGGCTACCGCGGCCGCGCTGGAGCCCCTGAACCCGCCTGTGCCGCTGGCCCCCCAGCCCCCTGCGGTCTCGCCCGGGGAATCCGCGCTGGCCGTCGTATCGGCCGAGCGCGCGCAGGCCCTCGGGTTCCCCTCGACCGCGGTCACCCTCTACCGCCAGCTTGCGGCGTCGCCGGGGGCCGACACGGCCCGGCTCAACCTGGCCCTCGCCTCCGCCCTCCTCGACGACGGCGACGTTTCCGGCGCGGGCAAGGTGCTCGACGCGTTCACGGGAGCGAGGGGCGCGGGATGGCACCTCCGGGCGGGCCTTGTCGCGGCGCGCCAGCAGCGGATCGAGCAGGCAAAGGGCGAGCTGGCCGCGGCCCATATCGAGGAGCTCGGGTCCTCCGAGAGGGGATGGCACTTCTTCCTGCAGGGCATGCTCTCCGACGCCGCCAACGAGCCGGTCAGGGCCGCGGCCTTCTACCAGCAGGCCGCATCCTCCGCGGTGTCCGACCTCGAGAGGGCCAGGTTCCAGCTCGCCGAGGAGCAGGTCCGCCTGCGGGTGGGGGGCGTGACCGAGGACCAGCTGGCCGCCGACCGGAAGAACGCCGAGAAATTCCAGAACCAGAAGATAGGCTACGGCTTCACCCGGGAGTATGCGATCGCGCTCAACGCGCTCGGCCGCCGCCAGCCGGCGGTCGACGTCCTCCAGAACGCCCTGAGGACGCTCCCCCCGGAGGAGCGCTCGGAGACGGACCACTTCCGGCTCCTGGTGGGGCTGATCGCCGGTGCCGGGTCCGGCGCCGGCCGCCATGAGCTTTTCGAGCTCCTGGCCACCGGGAACGACCCGGACCAGCAGAGGATCGCCCTTGAGCTGCTGGTGCGAAGCTCGCCCCAGGGAGCCCCGAGGACCGAGCTCGGCGAGCGCCTCGACAAGCTGATCGGCGAATCCCCCGCGCACCCCATACTCGAGAGCCTGCTGCTCTGCCGGGCCCAGCTGGGGCTCGGGGAGGCCCGCCTCGGGGTGAGCGAGTCGGCCTCCCTCTACGCCCGGGCGGAGGACGACGCCAACGCCGTCCTGCAGAAGTTCCCGGGCTCCCCGCTCAAGGCCCACGCCTACGCGGTCCTCGCGGGCTCGGCCTGGGAGCAGCACCGCTACAGGACGGCGGCGGACTACGGCTTCAAGGCGGGCGGCGAGCTCCCGCCGGGCCCGATCCGCTCCGAGTTCAGCGTGCTCGTCGCCGAGGCGTGGTTCCGCGCCGGGCAGCAGGGGAGGGACGCGGGGGACTTCCGGAGCGCCGCCGACGCCTACGCGGCCGCTATCCGGTCGAACCCGGAGGGGGTCCGCCCCGGCATCCTCATGTTCCAGCAGGTGCAGTCCGAGATCGAGGCGGGGGCCCTGACCTCGGCCGTCTCGGCCCTCGACGAGCTCTCTCGCGACCGGAGATTTGAACCGGAGTACCGCTGGGAGGCCGAGTGGAACCTGGCCCGGAGCCTCGAGGTCCACGGCGAGACTCCGGCCGCCTACGAGCGCGTGAACCGCCTGCTCCGCGGGGCCACCCCGACGGGCATGCGGGCCGACCTGAAGGCGAGGATGGCCTGGCTCCAGGCCCGGCTCTCGTTCGACGCCAAGAAGCCCGCGGAGACCCTCTACCTGGTCGACGCGCTCTCCGCCCTCACCAGCGGGCTGCCGAGCGACCTGCGCACCGACATCGCCAGCACGAGCGAGCTCCTGCGGGCCCAGGCGAACTTCGAGCTCGGACGCGACGACGCGGCCGAGGAGACGCTCCGCAAGCTGAGGGCCGACTTCCCGGGCTCGGACTCGGCGGTGTACTCCTACATCGTCGAGGCGGAGCACTACGCCCAGCAGGACAAGGTCATCGACGCCGAGCGCCTGCTGACGAAGCTGGCCGACGACTTCCCGGGCAGCCCGTACGCGGCCTACGCGCTCTACCAGGCGGCGCTCCAGGCCGAGCGCCTGGGCTCGGACGCGAACCTCAAGGAGGCCTACAAGTTCCTGGAGAACCTGGTGACGAACCCGAGGTACGCCTCGAGCGACCTGATCTTCCCTGCGCGCATGAGGCAGGGGGACCTCCTCAGGGAGCTCAACCAGTTCCCGCAGGCCCAGCAGGTCTACGAGTCGCTCGTCAACAACCCCTCCACCCACAACCCGGACTCGATCCAGGCGCAGCTTGCGCTTGCGGAGTGCCACAACGCCCAGTCGGCGAGCGACCGCTCCCACACCGGCAGCGCCCGGAGGATTTTCGAGGACCTGGTCGAGAGGGTCGACGCGCCCGCCGACGTCCGGGTCGAGGCGGGCTACAACCTGGGCGTCATCCTCTCCCGCACCGACCGCGACAAGGCGCAGGCGGTGTGGTGGAACGACGTCGTCGACGCCTTCCTCGTGCGGCCCGGCGGCCCGAGGGACCTGGGTCCCAAGGGCCGGTGGTGGATCGCCCGCACGCTGCTTGATTCCGGGGCGCTCTACGAGCAGCAGGGCCGGCTGGAGGAGGCCAAGCGCGCGTGGAATCTCATCATCGACACGCGCCTGCCGGGCGGGGCCCTCGCCCGCCAGAGGCTCGCCCGCTTCAACTTGCCCGCCGCGAGGGCCTGATCCAGAAATTCCCCATGCCCGCCCTTGAACCCAACCTGCTCACCCAGGGCGGACCCATGATGTGGGTTCTCTTCGCCCTCGGGATCGTCCTCATCGTCATCTTCACCGAGCGCGCACTCTATCTCCACCGGGGGCAGATCCGGTCGACCGCGTTCATCAGCGGGATAAAGAACATCCTGGCGAAGCGCCGGCTGGTCGAGGCGCTCACGGTGTGCGAGGAGACGCCCGGCCCCGTCGCCGCCGTCGTCAAGGCCGCGCTCCTTCACGCCGACGAGGATGCCGAGGCCATCCGCTTCCACGTCCAGGAGGCCGCCGTCGTCGAGCTGCCGGCCCTCGAGCGGAGGATCGGGGCCATCGGGGCCATAGCCCAGGTCGCGCCGCTTGTCGGGCTCCTGGGCACCGTCCTCGGGATGATCACGACGTACGCGGCCTTCCAGCACGACTTCGCCACCGCGAGCGCGCTCGCCCGGGGCATGTGGAGGGCACTCCTGTGCACCGCGGGGGGCCTCATGCTCGCCATCCCGGCCCACCTGGCCTTGCATTTCCTCAACGGGCGCGTCCGCGCGATCGTGCGCGACATGGAGTGGTCGGGAAACGAGATCATGAAGTACCTGAACACGGAGTACAGGGCGTCCGGTCCCGCCAAATGATCGCGCGCCCCCTTGACCTGGCCTCGAGGCTCCGTCCGCCCCCGCACGGAATGGGGACCCTCCACTACGTGAACGTCGGCCTCCTGGGGCTCTTCTTCACGCTCCTGGGCTCCCGATTCGTCCTTGCGCCCGGGGTGGGGGTGGATTTCCAGCTCCCGCAGCTCGCCGGCGCCCAGGCGGGGGCCGCCCAAGTCACCGACGTGATCAGCGTCCTTCGCTCAGGCCAGATCTTCACCTCCGACGAGGGCTTGGTGGACATCGGCCAGCTTCGCCAGTGGCTCAAGGCGAGGCCCGGGAAGGAGCCCCACCCGACGCTCCTCATCCGGGCCAGCTCAGGGGTCACCCTGGCCGAGCTGGTCGAGATTGAGGGGGCCGCCCACGACGCGGGCTTCAAGGTCCTCCTGGGGGCGGAGGAGCCCTCCGCAGGCCCCTCTCAGGCCGAAACCCGGTGAAGCCCGCCGGCCAGCTTCCGGGCAGGCGCTGGATTTGGGCTTCGGCTTCGGGAGTTGTTGTATTCGTGGGGTTTGCATATCTTGTCAGGGTCCCTGAGACCGTGATCCTGGCGCCCCGTCCGCCGCCTGCGTCCGTGGGCCTCGTGGACCCTGTGGTGATCCTCGGAACCATGCTCAGGGACCCGAAGCCGTTGTTCCTGCCGACCGAGTTCAACAGCTCCCGCAGGGACTACATCCCCAGGGAGCCCGGGGGTGCCTTCGCGGGATTCCAGCCCAAGCTGACCTTCGCCGTTTCGGAGCTGGCCCTGAGCCTGGGTTCGGCCGTGGCCGTCCCGAATTCCCCGGCCGAGGCCCTTCGGGGGGATCCTCCGGACGCGCCCTTCATCGGCTTTGGCCGTGCGGATCCAGTTATGGAACCCCTTGGTCCAAGGGGAGCCTACGTTGAAATCGTCGAGACCGGGACCGGCCGGACCGTGTTCGGAAAGGCCATGGATGACGCCCACCCGCCGTCCTCCTCGGTGCCCTGGCAGCCCATGGAATTCATCGCCGCCGTCGATGTCTCCGGGCTCATCGGGCCGGTCGTCCCGACCACCCGCTCGGGGGTCCCGGAAGTCGATGCCTATTTCGCGCGCTACCTTGCGGAAACCCTCAGGGTGGGGCAGCGTTTTGCACCCGGATTCTACCGGATTACCGTCGGCCCTTGAGGCCCCCAAATGGGCGCCTTTTGCCGCGCCCGGAGGAAATATCGCAGGTCGTGCAAATATTCTGTTGACGCACCAAAATCCAAGCCGCACTTTCTTCGCTCTTTTTCGTTTCTTGCAACGCAGCCTTGGTCTGCCCAGATAGCTCAGTTGGCANNCGTCCTTGGTAAGGACGAGGTCGCCGGTTCAAATCCGGTTCTGGGCTCCATGCAAGAGGCTAATTAGTCTGCAGTTACTCTACTCAACACCCACACACGTCTCAAGTCTCAAAGCTCCGGAACCGCTATGGCTAAAGGTACATTCGAACGCAAGAAACCGCACGTCAACGTCGGCACCATCGGTCACGTCGACC
>PLXR01000099.1 GCA_003151495.1 Opitutaceae bacterium | reverse complement strand
CGACACCGTCACCCACTCCCTCGCCTACGCCGACACCTTCACCAACACCATCGCCCACACCGACACCGTCGCCCACGCCGTCGCCGACTCCTTCTCCGACGCCGACACCCTCACCGACGCCATCGCCCACACATACGCCGACACCTTCACCCACGCCGTCGCCTACGCCGACTCCGTCACCCACTCCTTCGCCTACGCCGACACCCTCGCCCACGCCGTCACTGACACCCTCACCTACGCCGTCACCAACTCCTTCCCCAACACCATCGCCGACGCCGTCGCCGTCGCCAACACCGTCACATACGCCAACTCCGTCGCCCACGCCACCGTCGCCCACACCTTCACCAACTCCGACAGCGACCCCGTCGCCAACTCGTTCACCGACACCGACAACTTCGCCTATTCCAACAACTACGCCTACGCCTACTTTGACCCCGACGCGCACGCCATCTCTCACTCCTACACCGACAGTTGATGTGCCTGGAGATGCACCCGTCATCACGAGCCCGACCACCGTTTCGGGCACAGCAGACACAGCATTCCCCACCTATCTTATCACGGCAACGGGTTCGCCCACGAGTTACACGGCCTCCCAACTCCCTCCCGGCCTCATCTTCAATAGCACGGCCGCAGCGATCTGCGGCACACCTACGGCAGCGGGCTCATATGCCGTGACGATCACCGCAACGAACAGCACAGGCACAGGCACGGCCATAATCACCATGGTGATCGCCCCGTTCGGCTTTAGCCACATCGTCAACTTCTCCGCGCGCGCCCTTTCGGGCGCGGGGAGTGAGACGTTAATTGTCGGATTCGCAGTCTCGGGCGACGGCAAGAACCTCATGGTACGCGGGATCGGACCGAGCCTGGCGCTCTTCAACATCTCCGACTTCCTGCCCGCGCCCATCTTGACCCTGTATAACAACAATGGATCGATCGAGGCAACGGACAGCGGCTGGGAGGTCAGCAGCAGCGGCCAGAACGACGGGGCCCTCATAGCGGCGACTGCCGCTTCGGTGGGAGCATTTTCGCTCCCGGCGAACAGCCTGGACTCGGCATTGCTCGTCACCGTCGACAACGGCGTGCACACGAGCGGGCTGCTCACCACCAATGGAGCCTCAGGTATTGGCCTAATCGAAATCTACGACACCGGCGGCAACCCGCATGCGTGTCTCACCAATGTGTCCGCGCGCATGAATGTCACCAACGGGGACGGCATACTCATTGCCGGCTTCGTGATCGGGGGAAACGCTCCAAAGACCGTGCTCATCCGCGGGGTCGGCCCGACGCTGTCGGAATTCGGCGTTACAGACGTGCTGCCCGATCCGCAGATCGTTGTCTTCTCGGGTACCACGCCTTTGGCCAGCAACTCCAATTGGGAAAGCGGCGCCAACACTCCCACGCAGATCTCCGCAGCTTCAGCGCTGGTCGGTGCGTTCCAGCTGCCGGCCGGAAGCAAGGATGCGGCACTGCTCATCACGCTGCCACCAGGCACCTACACCGTGCAAGTCAACAGCCTCAGCAACAACATTGGCGTGGCGCTCGTCGAGGTCTATGATGTCTCCCAAGATTCACAATAGATCGGCGCCAACGGTTGTATGGACGAGCTAGTACAGCGTTACTGTGCTATTGGGACTGCGCCTTCACGTGACGACCAGAGCGAAGGCAGAACCAAACGAGCCATCCAAGGCCTCGTTTGGGAGACCACTCCGATCAAACGAATGCGGTATGAACCGGCTTCTCGGCTACGCATCCTCCAAAGGCGGAGAGAAGATCGCCTACATCTGCCTAGACACTCCAGCACGTTGCCCACCTCTTGGCACTTGTCCTCGGTCAACCGCAGGAATACTCGCCGCCACTTTCGTCGGCGATGTGCCCAGGCAGAACTTGAGTAGGGCTGCGACTGTCCAACCTAAGTTAAGGTAAGTGATTTGGCCGGCTGTTGGTCGTGAGGAAATTTGGTTGCGTGAGCAACGGGCGCCGACCTAGCGGTGCAAAGTTGGAGTTTGCCGCTCGGAGCACCACAATTGGGCTTCCTGACCAACTCTAGACTGTCATAACCGTCTGGCGGAACGCTGGTACTCGATGAAGGCCAAATCGCTGCCCCCAGTCCGATCCCAGCCCGGGCAGCCATTTTCTCCTTTGCTATGAAATAGCGGGCAACGATGTGCTGAAGTCGATCCAGCTCAGCGCCAACCCAGCGCCGGAGCGACGTGGGCAAGAATCGCTTCCATAACGTGCACGTTATAGCCAACGCCCAATTGATTGGGGATTGTAAGAAGGATTGTGTCAGCCTCGGTGATGGCGTCGTCTTTCCTGAGTTGCTCTATGAGAACTTCCGGTTCGGCAGCGTAACTTCGGCCGAAGACAGCCCGCGTGGTTGAATCGATCAACCCAATCTGATCCGTCTGCTCCTCGTCGCGCCCGAAATAGGCACGATCAAGGTCGTTCATCAAAGGGAAGATGCTTCGGCTCACGGAAACGCGTGCAGCGCGAGCGTGCCCTGCTTTGGCCCATGCAGTCCGAAAGGCACGGATTTGGGCAGCCTGCTGCACGTGCAAAGGCTCGCCGGATTCATCGAACTTGAGGGTCGAACTCTGAAGATTCATGCCATGCTTCGCGGCCCACACTGCAGTCGCATTGGTCGCCGAACCCCACCAAATCCGTTCTTGCAAACCCGCGGAAAAAGGCTCCAGCCGCAGGAGCCCTGGAGGGTTGGCGAACATCGGGCGGGGGTTTGGCTTCGCAAAACCCTTCCCGCCGAGAAGCTCCAGAAACTTCTCGGCATGACGCCGCCCCATGCCCGTATCGTCCTCGCCTTCATCAAGCCGCTGGCCAAAGTAACGCCACCCGTCGATTACCTGCTCGGGAGAGCCGCGGCTTATCCCCAGTTGCAAGCGCGAGCCGGCGATGAGGTCCGCAGCGCCTGCGTCTTCGGCCATGTAGTGCGGATTCTCGTACCGCATGTCGATGACTGCGGTTCCGATCTCGATCCTTTTGGTTCTTGCGCCAACCGCCGCGAGCAGCGGAAACGGAGATGACAATTGTCGGGCGAAATGATGAACCCGGAAATAGGCTCCGTCCATCCCGAGTCGCTCAGCCTCAACGGCAAGGTCAATCGACTGCAATAGTACGTCCGCGGCAGACCGCGTCTGCGACTGGGAGGAAGGTGTCCAATGGCCGAAGGACAGGAAGCCGATCTTCTTCATGGGCATAAGTTGTATGCATCAGGCCTCGATTCGCAAAGCCGGGACGACCTACGAATCCGTTCTATGAATCCCGCATCAAAACAGCAGAGCCAGAATCCAAAGCGCCGCGGGTACCGCCTGGCGGTGCATAGTCGATGAATAGTTCGTCACCCGGAGCCTCGCAATTGTGTATTGAGGTCAATTCTTGACTTTCATAACCGTCTGCTGGAAATCAGTTAGTCAATGATGGCCAAACCGCTTGCCCCGGTTCGATCCCAGCCCGGGCAGCGATTTCGAGCAAAGGACTTGGCGTGAATCGGGCGTCTATTGGAGATTTACTCCTCTCCCGTCTCGTGGTCTGGCTCCTTTCCATTGCCCCCGACCAACGCTTCGAGCGGCGCAAAAACGCGGATTCACTTCCACTCCGGTGCTTGAATCTGCCTGTTTGCTGCGATAAATCAGCTCGTACCCCCCCATGCCAAGAATATCTCATCGGATTGCTCTCGCGTTGATCCTCGGCACGCCGGCACTTGCCGCAGTGGCCCCCGCACCCGTTCACGTTGAAACTGGCTGGGTTGAGGGCTCCCAGGATGGGGAGTTGGCCGTATACCTTGGCATCCCCTTTGCTGCCCCTCCGGTGGGCCTGCTGCGCTGGCGCCCGCCGGAACCTGCAGCCGACTGGACCGGGGTGCGGCCGGCTAAGGAATACGCCGCGACCCCCATACAGAAGCTTGAAGCCTGGGAGGGGCCTCTGCACGTCAGCGAAGACTGTCTCTATTTGAATGTCTGGAGCCCGGCGAAATCGCCAAGCGATGGGCTTCCTGTGATGGTCTGGATCTACGGCGGCGGATTTTCGGGCGGTTCGACGGCAATCGGCCAATACCATGGCGAGCCCCTGGCCCGGCATGGAGTCGTGGTGGTGAGCATCGCCTACCGGGTCGGCGCCCTTGGCTTTCTTGCCCTGCCTGAGCTTAGCTCCGAATCCCCCCATCACGTCTCCGGCAATTACGGCCTGCTTGACCAGATTGCGGGCCTGCGCTGGGTGCAGCGCAACATCGCCGCTTTTGGCGGCGATCCCCGCAGGGTAACGATCTTCGGCGAGTCCGCAGGGGGAATCGCGGTCAATCTCCTTGCAGCCTCGCCCCTGGCCCACGGGCTGTTTCAAGGGGCCATCTCCGAGAGCGGCGGCTCCGTGGGCCCCACCCGCACCCCGCCCGCCTTTGGCGAGAACATGCAGCTTCTCTCCGCCGACGAACAGGACGGCCTGAATTTCGAGCGCGGCCTTGGAGCCGCGTCGTTGTCTCAATTGCGCCAAATGTCAGCGCAGCAGATACTGGACGCCTCGCCCGGATTGGGACGCTTTTGGCCCGCGGTCGATGGCTGGGTGGTGCCCGGCGACGTTTATCGCGTTTACGAGGAAGGCCGGCAGAACGACACGAACATTTTGGTCGGGATCAACTCCGACGAGGGCGCGCTTTTCGGCGGTCCCCCAAGTCGGGATGCCTATATCGCCATGGTCAAAGGCCGCTTCGGCCCCTTTGCCGAAAAGGTCCTAAGCCAGTATCCTGCCGGACCCGACACCTGGCGCCAGTCCGGCATGGATCTCATCCGGGACTCAGGGTTCGCTTGGAACACGTGGTCGTGGGCGCGCCTGCAGGCCCGGACGGGCAAGGGCCGCGCCTACACGTACTACTTCGACCATATTCCGCCGCGCTCACAGGCGGTGCCGTGGGCCCACGCGATCGGTACGGCCCATTCTGAGGAAGAACCCTACGTGTTTGGAAATTTCGACCCGTTGCTGCATTGGACGCCCGAGGACCTGAAGCTTGGCCAGGAGGTCTCCACCTACTGGACCAACTTCGCAAAATACGGTGCGCCAAACGGCGACGGTCTGCCCGACTGGCCCGCCTTCAGCGATGCATCTACGCGGGTTATGTACTTCACCGACGGTCCCCACGTTGGTGACCTTCCCAACCGTACGAAGCTCGAAGTGCTCGACGCCTATTACGCCTGGCGCCGAACCCCCGAAGGCGAAGCCTGGGTTCGCCAGGCCCCTCCAGCCCCAACGACGCGTTAATTTTCACTCGAAGAGCCAACCAAAGCGCTGCGCTCATCGGAGGGCTAAGTCCAGGGTACGGCGCTGCAAGCTTCCATAATGGCTCTTTCAGGCCTCCGCGACCGAGGCGTCTAGTCGCCTTCGGAGCGATTTCGAGTCCTCTCGCGATTCCTTCCGCGCGAACCGATCTCTCGTGGTCACAATGAGCTGGCGGCGGTTAACGGAGACCAGGAGGAACGTCGGCGACGTACACGATTGACCGGGATTTAGAGAGTCCGGAAGAACTTCCTCTTGCCCGGGCTGCTACCCAAACATGATACTGCGAGCAGCAAACGTGCCCCGAAAGTGTGCAACTCTTGTTGGGTTGTGGCCAAGGAGCGGTTTAAGCCCAATCTATGCTCACCCCACTCAGAGTGTGTTTCCTCTTGGCGCTGACTACTGGACCCGGCCTGTTCGCCGCCGATTTTGCCATGAGAGTGACGGACAAGAATTACCTCGATGCTCAAGGTTTCAGCGTGTTCCTCTACGACAGCAGGTACCACCCGGTATTCGTTGACCAGAAGAACACGGCGATGGAGATGATTCTCCACGGCCAGCGCATCGCCACCAATGGCGACGTGCGCCTGATGCCGACGCCCGAGCAGTGGGACTTGGTGGCAACCCTCAAGGGGCGCCATGCCGAAAAGGCCAACAACAGGCTCATTGCGAACCTTGCCTTCCCAGCTTTCGATCTCAGCTATTCCCTTGAAGTGTCCGCCGAACCCGGCGGCGTGAGGGTCAGCATCAATCTCGACAAGCCGCTGCCGCAGAAATTGGCCGGGCGAGCGGGCTTCAACTTGGAGTTTCTGCCTTCAATCTACATGGGCAAGGCTTACCTCGTGGACGGAACCAAGGCCGGCACCTTCCCTAGAACACCCGAGGATCCGATGGTCAAGGTGCTGCCCTTACCGGATGAACCGAAGAAGGCGTACTACCTGGAGGACTGGGACAAAGCCAAAGGATACACTCAGCCGTTGCCGTTTGCCGTCGGAAAAGCCATCAGCCTCGGGGTCGACGACCCGCTGGCCAGAATCAGTGTCATTTCGGATACCGCGGAACTCATGCTGTTCGATGGGCGCAGCCGCGCGCAGAACGGCTGGTTCGTCTTGCGTTCCCTGATCCCCGCGGGAAAGACCACGGGCGCCATCGTGTGGCACATCAGGCCGGACGTGATACCGAACTGGACGCGGCCGCCGATGATCGCGCACAGCCAAGTGGGATATCCGCCGGGTTTTTCCAAGGTGGCGGTGCTCGAACTTGACCCGAGGTACAACGGCCCGAAGGCGGCCAAGGTGCTCCGCCTGATGGAGGACGGATCCTACAAGCAGGTGTTCGAAGGTCCGATTACGCCGTCAACGGCGTGGCTTCGGTACGTCTATTCGAAGTTCGACTTCACTCCGGTAAAGGACCCGGGCCTTTATGTCATCGAATATGCCGGCCAGCGTACCGCGACTTTCCCCATCTCGAAGGACGCTTATGCCAACATCTGGCAGGCCAGCCTGGACCATCACCTCGCCGCGCAGATGGATCACGTTTCGGTTCGCGAGGCCTACCGCGTGTGGCACGGTGCCTCCCATCTGGACGATGCCCGTCTCGCGCCCGTGGTCGGGGAGCAATTCGACGGCTGGAATCAAGCTGCGGCAACGGACGGGAGGTACAAAGGCGGCGATCACATTCCCGGGATGAATGTGGGCGGCTGGTATGACGCGGGCGACTTCGACCTCGAGGAGCCTGCCCAACTTAGCGTCATCCAGAGCCTTGCTCTCGGATATCGCGAATTCGACCTCAAGTACGACGAGCTTACGGTAGACGAGGCCGCGCGCGAGGTGGAGATGCACCGTCCCGACGGCGTGCCGGATGCGGTGCAGCAGGTCAAACACGGCGCCTTGTACATCCTGGCCCAGTTCCACAACATCGGCCATGCGATCCGGGGAACCCACGAACCGGATCTGCGCCAGTACACGCACTTGGGTGACGGAGCGTCGAAGACCGACGGCCGCATCTATGACTCGGCGCTCGGGCCCAACGAGGTGAAGGGCGACTTCTCCGGCAGGCCGGACGACCGCTGGATTTTTTCCAACAACAACCCGTTCTTCCAGTGGAATGCAATCGCGGCGCTGGCCGCGGCGGCCGATACGCTGAAAGGCTGGGATGATGCATTGGCGAAGGACTGTCTTGAAACGGCGATCAAGGCATGGAACGACGAAAAGGCTCACCCCACGCCGGCCCCGGCGGGAGGGTGGCGTTTCGACGGGGAGGCTCCGGACGACGCTTCCGGAGGCGGCGTGCTTGCAGCCGCGCAGGGCGCGGCGTCAGGCGCTCAAGGTACGCTTATCGGACCGGGTGGCCCGGCCGTTCCTGCCGCGACCGCCGCACAAGCCGCTCCTCCGGCCGATTTCAGCCGACGCGGATTTGGCGTCGGACTGGAGTGGACCGCGGCCCTGGAACTGACCATCGCCACGAATGGCGCCGAGCCCTACAAATCCCGACTGAAGGAGTTGTTCCCGCAGGTGATCACTCCTCGTCAGATGGACTTCAACGGTTGGACGGCCGTCCGAGCGTTGCCTTATCTCGATGCAAGCGCGAAAGATCAAATGCGCGAATCGGTTAAGACGTACATGGCGGGCCTGGATCAGAAGCTGGAGGCCACCCCGTTCGGCGTTCCCCCGAGCCTGCGCAGGTGGGGCGGTTCGGAGGCCGTGGTCGATATGGCGATCCGGATGTACTTCCTGCACCGGGCGTTTCCAGATCTTGTGAGCCCCGAATACACCCTCCGCGCGGTCAATTACATCCTCGGCACGCACCCGGTATCCAGCACCTCTTATGTGGCGGGCGTCGGCACGGTTTCGAAGACGAAGACGTACAGCAACAACCGAGCGGACAATGCCTACATTCCGGGCGCTGTGATCCCCGGATACATCATCATCAAGCCCGATTTTCCGGAGTGCATCGATGACTTTGGATTCCTCTGGTTTGAGGATGAAGCCGTCGTGGCCGGGTCGGCGAGCTGGGTCGTCGCGGGCAACGCGGCGGACGCAATCACCAAAGAGGCCACGAACCCTTCAATGTAGGAGTGAATGTCGCCGACGCCTGACTAAGAGCCGCTCAATCCGCGGGCCGAAGGCTCTCCACTTTGCCACCGTCGGCCCTCGTGAGCGTGCCGTCGAAGGAAAGCCAATCGCCAGAATGCAACGATCTGTTCATTTTCCCGGGAACGATGATCATTCCGTCCGCCTTGATCACGATGCCATTGTGGAGCTTCATCGCGTTCGCCATCACCCTGGTTGCACCGTTCCGCGTATAGAGCACCTGAAAATGACTTCCGGTGAACCCGTCCCTCACAACGATGACGGGAGCCGGGCTGTCCGTGGTCACGACGGTAACAGTGGTACTGGCTGCAGGGTCGCCGAATGAGGCGGAAGCGCCGATTAGCGCGATTGTCAGTGCGAGCGAAAGATTGGATGTGGTTTTCATGTTGATTGGTTCCCCATCCGACATGGATGGATGAGTGAATCGAGGGTTCTAGGAGCGTTCTGATTTCCGAGGCACTATTCTACTGCAGTGGCACGGCACACACCATGGGGTATTACCCGGCTTGGATGGTTGTTAGGCTTGAGGACCTTGCGGGTGGAAAAGCGCGCCATTGGATTCGAGCTTTGCTCTGGCCATAGCCTAATAGATTCCGCAGTTTCGGCCCCTCCCCTCGCTACGTGCAAGACAGCGAACAAATCCGAAATCCAGAAGGGACCAAACGTTCTTGGCACCCTAGCGAGAACCTCGGCTGGTGGCGAATTTTGGTCGGGCAACCGCCGGTGCCGTTTCTGTCACTAGTACCGTGAATCCAGAATAGTTCCATTTCGCGTCGATGTCACGGCACACACATTCCCCGCGCTCCCACTGCTTGAACTGCGGCTCTCCACTCAACGGACCCTACTGCTCAACGTGCGGACAGCATGATGTCGACTACAGCGGTTCCTTTTTTCACATCATCGAGGATGCCCTCGAGGGTGCTCTGCATTTCGACGGAAGATTTTTCAAGAGCGCCAGGTACATCTTCATGCGCCCTGGGTTTCTGACGACGGAGTTCGTTGCGGGCAGACGCATTCGTTACATGCATCCCGTTCGTTTGTATATCTTTGCCAGCTTCCTCTTTTTTGCCGTCAGCGTCCTGACAAGCCACGGCTTGAGGCCCGGTGCGGCTGCGGCGGCAGGCCCTTCGACAGCGGTAAAGGGAGCGGCTCCCCCCGACTCCAGGGAAGTCGGCGATACAGGCGTCTTACCCAAGGTTAACCTCAAGCTTTCTCTCCCAGCAGATCACGCCACTCGAAGTTGGCTCGACGACCCGCTCCGCATCACGGTTGATCCAAAGGACAAGGTGAGCCAACAGGATCTTTCCGATGAGATTTGGCACCTCCTGCCGGTGACGCTCATTTTATGCCTGCCCTTTCTCGCTCTCGTGCTCAAGCTCGTCTACATCAAGTCGGGCAGACCGTACCTTGAGCATATTATCTTTGCCCTCCACATTCAGGCCCTCGCATTTCTTTCGTTCATTCTGATTAAAGGGGGTGGATCGCTGGCAGCCAGTGTCAGCAAGGACTTCGAGAGCATGGTCGGACTCATTCTTCTGCTGGGAATGTTCATGCTGATCTACCGCGCATTCCGAGTGGTATACGGCCAGGGCCGAGTCAAAACGGCGTTCAAGTTCGCACTGGTACTCCTTGGGTATGGGCTGATCCTGATAGTCGCATTCGTCGCCCTTGGAACCTCTTCCAGCTATCTTGTGTCCCGAGGCAGCTAGCTCGCTGTGAAGTGTTGCTCAAGAGCTAGATACAGCGGGCCACTTTCCCCAAGAAGGATGAATGCTCGTTCGAATCATGAGAACCTCCCTTAGCCGAAATCCCGCTCGCGTGCTCCCTCGCCATGCGTTTTCGCTCTCCAGCCGTGCTCTTCTGGTCGGGGCTCTTGGCTGGGCGCTTCCCGTCGTCCTTCCCGGTGCCGAACCAGCCCACGAGTCCCGGGAGACTATTTCTCTCGACGTCGGCTGGCGATTCCAGCTGGGCGACGAGCCCGCGGCCAAAGCGCGTGGCTTCGACGACGCCGGGTGGCGGGTGCTGGACCTGCCCCACGACTGGAGCATTGAGGGCCACCTCAACCCGCCGCCTGACGGGGAGAAGGACGGCGGCTTTTTCACCCATGGTATCGGGTGGTACCGAAAGGCCTTCAACCTTCCTGCCGGAGAGGCCGGCAGGAAGGTAGTGGTGGTTTTCGACGGGGTATACATGAACAGCGACGTCTGGATCAACGGCCACTTCCTCGGGCGACGGCCCTATGGCTTCGTGGAGTTCCGCTACGACCTGACAGAATTCCTGTCGAGCGACGGCACGCCGAACGTCCTCTCGGTGCGGGTCGACGACTCGGCCGAGCCGGCGCTGCGCTGGTATGCGGGCTCGGGAATCTACCGCGGCGTCCGCCTGGTCCTGACCGGCTACGCCCACTTCCGGCTCGACGGCGGAATTCGGATCACGACGCCGCAGGTGTCGACGGACGAGGCTCTGGTGCAATGCGACGCCATCATAGACGCCCATTTCTTTTCCGAGGCCGAGCGCCAGGCATGGCTCAAGGACGCATGGCATGTGAAGGCGACCAGGCGCGAGTTGGTCCTCACAAGCACGGTCCTGGCCGTTGACGGCTCGTCGGTGGCGACCACCACATCGAGGCTCGATCTGCAAAGCATGCGGTCCGGCCAGAACGCCACCCAGTGGGTCACGGTCAGGAAGCCCAGCCTCTGGTCCGACAGCACCCCTGCCCTTTACCGGCTGCGGTGCACGCTTGCGCTGGACGGCGAGGCCCTGGACGAGACAACCACGGCATTCGGCATCCGACAACTCGTGTTTGACCCCGACCGCGGGCTGCTCGTCAACGGGCACCCCACCAAACTGAAGGGCGTGTGTCTGCATCAGGATGGCGGCTCGTTCGGCAATGCCGTCCCGCCTTCCGTCTGGGCCTGGCGGCTTGGGCTACTGAAGGAGATGGGCTGCAATGCGGTCCGCACCAGCCACCACCCGTTCGCGCCGGAGTTCTACGACCTCTGTGACAGGCTGGGGCTGTACGTCTTTGACGAGGCTTTCGACGAGTGGACCCGCGATTGGACCCACAACTATACCGAGAACACGCGGGGCAAGTCGCAATTCGGATACCACCTGTATTTCGAGCAGTGGCACGAGGCGGACCTTCGCTCCATGGTGCGCCGCGACCGCAACCACCCAAGCGTCGTGCTCTATAGCATCGGAAATGAGATCCCCGACCAGTTCAATGATGACGGGTGGAAGACCGCCAAGGCACTCGTTGGCATCTGCCACGAGGAGGACCCCACGCGCCTCGCCACCTCCGCCTGCGACCAGTCCTTTGTGTCGTCGCGCAACGGATTCATGGATGCGCTCGACCTCGCCGGCTACAACTATATCGACCGCATTTACGGGGACCGGACGTACTCCCCCGAGCGCGAGCGATTCCCCCGCCGCCTTTGCCTCGGGACCGAGACCACCAACCAAGTTCGGAACTGGCTCGGCGTGCGCGACAACGACTACGTCATCGGTGAATTCATCTGGACGGGCGTCGACTACCTGGGCGAATCCCGTGGCCTGCCCCGCCGCGGCTCAGGTTCAGGCTTCCTGGACCTGGCCGGGGGAAAGAAGGCGGAGTATTTCCGGCGCGCTGCCTATTGGCGCGACGACCCCGTCTTGCAGCTGAGCGTCCTTACCGGCGAGAAGCTCGACCGTCCGACCCGGCCCGAGGCCGCCCTCATCAAGTGGAACTGGCCGGCCGGAGCCTTGCTCACCGTTCGCGCCGTAACCAACTGCGACGAGGTAGAGTTGTTCCTGAACGGGGCCTCCCAGGGCCGTCACCCGGTGTCCCACAATGTCTACGCGAGCGACTGGACAGTCCCCTATGCCCCGGGCGTCCTGTCCGCCGTGGCCTACCGGGCTGGCAAAAGGGCGGCCGCCCATGAACTGCGGACTGCCGGCACCGCAACTGGCCTCCGGATTGTCCCGCTAGCCTCGCCGATCGCGGGCGACGTCTCTCTCTACGACATAACCGTGGTGGATGCCGCCGGCCAGACGGTCACGGACGCTCGTTCCCCGGTCACCGTACGGGTCGACGGCGCGGCGCGCCTCATAGGCCTCGACACCGGCGACCTCAGCTACGGCGGGTCATTCAAAACGGAGTCCAGGGACGCCTATTTGGGCCGGATTCTGGCCACGGTCGAGCGAACGGCCCGCGCGGGCGGCTTCCGTCTCGTCGCCACGACGCCCGGGCTGCCGGACGTTACCTGCTCCATCTCCCCGTAACTCCAACCCCAATGAGCCTGCCGCGGCTGCTCCGCCACGCGATGCTTGCCCTCCTGCTGACCCAGGCCATGGCCGCCGCGGAAATGTTCGTGTATTTTGGGTCCCACAGCGCCGGCCCCGGCGCCGGGTTTTCTCTGGCGCGGTTCGATACGGACACTGGAAGCCTCTCGAGGCCCGAGTTCCTACTCGAGGCGAGGGAGCCCGCATTCTTTGTGCTCTCCGCCGAGGGTGCCCGCCTCTACACTTGCAACTCAGGAACGCCGGGCGGGCTCTCCGCCTACGCGGTGGACCCGCATACGGGCCACTTGACCCTCCTCAACCGCGTCCTGGCTGGCGGCGGAGACACAAGCTTCATCAGCCTCGACCGATCCGGCCGCCATGTCCTTGTGGCGAACTATGACGGCGGCAGCGTTGCCGTCTTCGCCCTCCGGCCGGACGGCTCCATTGGCGACTGGACCGCCTTCGACCAGCACCGGGGCCAGGGCGTGAACCCGGTTCGCCAGACCCACGCCTATGCCCATGCGATTGTGCTCGACCCCGCCAACCAATTCGCCCTCGTGCCCGACCTTGGACTCGACAAGCTGTTCATCTATCGCTTCGACGAGGGGACCGGAAGCCTGGCGCCCCACGTCCCCTCGTACGTCCCGATCGCGCCCGGCTCGGGGCCGCGGCACGTCCGCTTTCACCCCAATGGGCATTGGGTCTACCTGATAAACGAGATCGCCTGCACGGTCGAGGCCTTCAATTGGGACGCCCGGGCGGGGACTCTCTCCCCGTTCCAGACGATTTCCACGCTGCCCGCGGATTTCAAGGGCGCGAACGCATGCGCCGAACTGGAGATTCATCCCAACGGCCGGTTTCTCTACGGCACCAATCGGGGCCACGACAGCGTGGCTGTTTTCGCGATCGACCAAGTGACGGGCATGTTGACTCCCGTCGAACTCCATCCGTGCGGGGGAAGAACCCCGCGCAATTTCGCCTTCGACCCCACCGCCCGATGGATCCTGCTCACCAATCAGGACAGCGGCAACGCTGTTGTCTTCCGCGTCGACGCCACCTCCGGGCGCCTGACCCAAACCGGGGACCCCGTCGCTGTTCCAGCGCCATTCTGCGAACGCTTCCTGCCAATCCACTGAATGCCGTCCCATGCCCACCAAAAACTTCACCTGTTCGAGCCTCATCCTGCTGGCTCTGTTGCCGATGCGGTGCCTCGCCTCCGATCAACCCTCGCCCCTCGTCGACAAGGACTCCGGCAGGGAGTATGTATCCCTTGATCTCGGCTGGCGCTTCCGAATTGGAGATCCGCCAACCGCGATGGAGCCCGGTTTCGACGATTCGAGCTGGCGAACTGTCGATGTCCCTCACGACTGGAGCATCGAGGGACCCTTTGAATCGCGTTGGAGCAGCGGCAATGGGTTCGCGCCCGGCGGCATCGCCTGGTACCGCCGGCCCTTTCACCTCAGCACGGCGGATAGCGGCAGAGACGTGACGGCCGAATTCGACGGGGTCTATGACAATTGTGAAGTGTGGCTAAACGGGATTTTCGTGGGCGGGCGTTCCTACGGGTTTGAGAGCTTCACCTGTGACCTGACCCACGCGGTAAGGTTTGGGGATGCCGACAATGTCCTTACGGTCCGCGTGGACCACTCACGCGACGCCGACTCCCGGTGGTACACAGGTTCGGGGATCTACCGCCACGTGCGGCTCTGCGTGGCCGATTCCCTGCACGTGGCACATTGGGGGACAGTGGTGACAACTCCGGTGGCAACGCCGGTCATGGCCTTGATCCACCTTGAGACGAAGGTGCAGAACGCCTCGAGCGAACCTCGACCCTTT
The DNA here is from genome assembly GCA_003151495.1 of Opitutaceae bacterium. GTDB lineage: Bacteria > Verrucomicrobiota > Verrucomicrobiia > Opitutales > Opitutaceae > Palsa-1447. The sequence goes on along the minus strand of PLXR01000099.1, from coordinate 16,327 downwards.
GCGCTGGTGTCCGATGTGATTGACCCCAACGGCCAGATCGCGGGGACCTCGACCACACGGGCAACCGTGGACGCCCTCTCGGAGATAACCCTGTCGCAGGAGGTGCAAGTCCCCAATCCACAGCTTTGGTCGACCGAGAAGCCGCAACTTTACCGGGTGCGCAGTCAACTAACAGGCCACGGTGGCGGGGACGGCCTCTCCACGACGTTTGGCATTCGCACCCTGGAATTCGACCCCAACACGGGCTTCTCGCTCAACGGGGTGCCAATGAAATTGAAGGGGGTATGCGTGCACCAAGACGGCGGAAGCGTCGGGGTGGCGATTCCGGCCCAAGTGTGGGAGCGTCGACTGCACGCATTGCGGTCGCTGGGCGTGAACGCCATCCGAACCAGTCACAATCCTCCGGCGCCCGAGTTTCTGGACCTGTGCGACCAGATGGGCTTCCTCGTGATGGACGAGGCCTTTGACGAGTACACGCCGGGAAAAAACAAATGGATCGTGGGATGGACAATCGGCGTCCCCGGACATTTTGGCTATAGCGAGCACTTTGAGGATTGGTCCGTGCGCGATATCCAGGACATCGTCCTGCGCGACCGGAACCATCCCAGCATCATCATGTGGAGCATCGGGAATGAGATTGACGGCGCCAACGACCCATTCACCGACCCCGTCCTCGGGAAAGACTACCACCCCGGCGGCCCGCCCGCCACCGACATGGTCAAGTGGGGCAAGCCTCTGGTCGCAGCAGTAAAGAAGCTCGATCGCACGCGCCCGGTGACGGCGGCCCTGGCGGAGGTGAAGATGTCGAATGCCGTCGGCTATGCGCAGCTGCTGGATCTGGCCGGGTACAACTACCAGGAGTACCGGTACGCATCCGACCATCAGAAATTTCCGGAACGGTTCATCTATGGCAGCGAGAACAGCCATACCTATGCGGCCTGGGTCGCCACCCGTGACAATCCTGCTATTTCCGGCCAGTTTCTCTGGACCGGAATAGACTACCTGGGCGAGGCGCGGCCGTGGCCGGCGCGGGCGAATCCCGACGGCCTCCTTGACTTGTGCGGGTTTGTTAAGCCGCTCGGGCGCTTCCGCCAGAGCCTCTGGAGCCAGCAGCCCATGGTCTACTTGTGCGCTGAGGAGACAGGCAAGGCCCAAGCGGCCGCCGGCGACACGAACAAGCCGGTCGGACAGGAAACTTGGAACTGGCCCGATGGTGCTCCCCTCACTGTCTCGTGCTATACCAACTGCCCCGAGGTAACCCTATTTCTGAACGGGAAGGCGGTCGGCACCCAGCACCAGGCCGATGCCACGGACGGATACCTTTCATGGAAAATCCCGTTTTCCCCTGGCGTCCTGAAGGCCGTCGGTAGAAGGGATGGCCAGGAGGCTTGCGCCTTCGAGCTCCGTACCGCAGGAGCCCCCGACCGTATCGAGCTTCATGTCGACAATACCCAACAGGCGGCAAACGGACAAAACGTGGCACAGGTCGAGTTCGACGTCGTCGATCGAGCGGGTGTGCGGATTCCCGGGGCTGACACCGAGATAAGCTTCGAGCTGAGCGGTCCTGCGGAGATCCTGGGAATCGGGAATGGCGACGTATCCAACAGCGAGCCGGTCACCGCGCCCAGGCACCGTGCCTTCGAGGGACGCGGGTTGTTGATCATTCAATCGACCGCGCGCCCAGGGGCCGTTTCCCTGCGGGCGACGGCTGCCGGTCTGCATTCAACGACCATCACCCTGGCCAGCCGCTAAGTTGTCCGCTAGACGGTGTCGAGGCACATTCCTAACGGGAAACTCCGGGAATTCGCCTCCTCGGCCAACACTCGGACACGCCCAATGGGCCTTCCGACGCGGTTCAAAAGGGAGGCCAACCGGGCGAAAGTCGAGGGCTGGGAATACCGTTGGCCGCATTTACGTATCGCCACCGCAGTGCCCACGCGAAGCCTATTTCCGCGGCTCATCGGTTCCTCGCCTCCTTCTTGAGTGCCTCTTTCACCTTAACCACGTCCGTGCCCGCTCCCGCACCCTCATAAAAGGAAAGGTCCTCCTCGATACCGACCAGCCGCAGGCATTGACCCCCCGGAGCCTGAAAATAGAGGTGAGGGTCCGGCAGCTCAAGTTTCCTGACGAGACCGGATCCGAGGATCTTTCGGCTCAGTTCCTCGACGTTGTCTGATTTAATTTCCAGCCAGACCGATCTCGCGGTTCGCAGGAACTCGCTCTCATCGGGGACATCCCCGTAAAGAAAAACGATGTAGAAATTCCCTCCCAGAAGTAGGAAATCCCTGTCGCTCTCCGCCTTGGTGACCGTACCGCCGAGAACATCGCAATAGAATTTGAGAATGTTGTCCCGGTCCTGCTGGGGAACTATGACCGACGAATGGTTTCCGAAAATTACCTTTGTCATGGTTGCATTTTTTGCGGCCCCAATTGGGCCTTATTTGAATGTCGATTGGTGCCTTGATCAGCCGGACTTCTTCGACCTTCCGGAGGAACCGGAAAAATGCCCGGGGAACATATTGAGAAAGTAGTTCCAGCCTTTCTCATGCGACCTTCCACCGTCCGAATCGGGAAGTCCGGAGTGCACGAGTGTCATGAGGGTGTCATCTCCCTTCTTCTTGAAGCTGATGGACACCTTCGACTCCAGCCCTGAGGTGTAGGGTGACATCCAGGTATGCTGAATGCGGGCGGGGCGCCTCACCTCCGTGAACCTCCCGTAATGGGGAGTCCCGTGGACGAGCCAATAGAAGAACCCGTCCACCTTTGGATTCAGGATCAGCTTGTCGGCCATATTCCACGGATTGCCCGGGACCTTGGGATTCAGCCATGCGTCGAACACCCTGGTGGGTGGAGCAGCGATTGTTCGTTCGACCTTAACCTCGATCGTCTTCTTTGCATTATTCATTTTTTCTTCTCCCTATTTTTTGTGGTTGTTTTCTTGTCCTTAAAGAACTGCTCGAACTCATCCAGCCGTTCGTTCCAGAAGCGCTCGTATTCATGCACCCAAACCGCAGCCTCGCGGAGCGGTTCCGCCCGCAATGAGATGATGACCTCGCGGCCCTGCCTCCTTCGCTCGATGAGGCCTGCCCGGTGGAGTAGCTTGAGGTGTTTGGTAACTGCATTCAGGGCCGTGTCGAACGGCTTGGCGACGTCCAGGAATCGGGCAGGACCATTCGCCAGCCGCCCGATAATCGCCCGACGCGTCGGGTGGGAAAGGGCGCCAAAGACATCGGTCAATCGATCCATGCTGGCATTACACCCTAAGGTGTATGATTGCGCAAGCTTTTTTATATTTTTTGCGCCATGAGGCAGGGCGGTGTTCGTCGTCGCGCGGGAAGGCACGAAATTGACGACCAGGGGCGGCGCCGATTTTGCGTTTGGACGCCAAGATTTCTTTGCGCCGGGTTCGCGTTTGCGGTTCGGGACCCAGGCCGGATTCGGTCCATTTTGTTTCTCGCTGGCATTGAACGCCTCCGGAATCGCCGCTTCCATTTGCGCCCGCGAAGGGTGTCCACCCCTCCCCTGCTTCAACTCACAACCCTAGGCTTCTCCATGTCCACGCCCCCCGACAGCGCCCCGGCCAAGAGCTTCGCGCCCAACCATCCGTGGGATCGCAATTTTTACCTACTCATGGTCGCGCTGGCCTGGCTGGGAATCCTCCGTGGCTTCGGCTCCGAGGTTATCGCGCACATCTCCCAGCACAAACCTGGGTACGCCCTCATCGTTCACTTCCATGCCGTCGTGTTCGTCGGCTGGCTCGCTCTATTCACGGTTCAGATCCTTCTGGTTCGCACGAAGAGGCTCTCGGTGCACATGCAGCTTGGGTTCGCGCTCGTTTGGCTGGCGGGTCTGATGGCGATCCTTGGGCCGGCTACGGCCCTCACGGTGCAGCATAACGCCATCGCGGACCCCAACGCCGACCCCGCCTTCCTTAGCATCCAATTCACCGACATTCTGGCATTCGTTGGTCTCACGACAGCGGCGATCCTGCTCCGCAAGACACCGGCCGCCCACAAGCGGCTTATCCTCCTCGGCACCCTCTACATCACGGATGCTGGATTCGCCCGCTGGCTCGCCGACTCCTGGCTCCATCTCCTCGGCAACGGCTTTTGGCCATTGTGGGTCGCGCTCTACTCTGGCCCCAACCTGCTGGTCATGCTGGCCGGTGCCTATGATCTCACAACACGGCGGCGTCTGCACCCCGCCTATCTCGTTGGCGTCGCCTGGATCCTCGCCAACCAGATGTTCGCCCTGTCCCTCTACATCTCGCCCGCGTGGCTTGGGTGCGCCAAACGGACTATAGCTGCGTGGCCGTGGTGAGACCCCGATTGCTGCGACCCCGACGTCCACGCCGATTGTGGAGCGAATATCTGGGCGCAATGCCAATGGGATCGATCAGCCGCCCCCGCTTCCGGCGCTTGCGTGGGTCCGGGCGCCTTCACGCGTCAGGGCGAGCAGGGCGCAAAGATAGAGCACCAGGGCGAGCAGCACCAACGACCTTAGCCCACCCAGCATCGAGAAGTATTCGAGACAACCCCCGAGCACGGCGCCCAGCAGGTTTGTTCCAAGGGCGGCTGGTGCGTCCTTCGCCCGGGCAAGGAGCATCGGAACAATCACACCGGCGAAGCCGACCGGCAGGCCGATCAAAAGCCCCCCTGCCAAGCAGCGGCCGACAAGGGGAAGATCCTGGAGCCACGAAATCTGGAAGAAGTACTGTAGTGCCAACGCCGCAAGAAGCGGCAAGAACCAGGGAACCGGGTTTGTCCACTGCCAGCGCTGAACCGCGAGGTTGCCGGCCAGCACCATGGTGAGGATCCCGCCGAACACGGCCGAATTGACCAGCCAGGTCGAACCAAACAGCAGCGAGAGACTGGTCACTCCGCGGGTCTCGATCAGCAGGAATGCCGCTCCCATCATGAAGAGGGGCCAGTCGAATGTCGCGGTTCCTCGTCCGACGCCGAAAACCGTGCGGGCCGCGAGAGCCGCAGCTCCGAGCACGGCCGTCAGGACGGCCAGATAGCCCCATGGGAAGATGTGCGGCCTCAGGTAGAGGAAAGGCCAGTCGTCATCCAGTGTCCGTGTGAGCGCCGCGCTCTTTTCCGCCGGAACGATCCGTTCGCGCCGCGCGAAGGCGTCCGCTTTGAAGGTCGCGAGCTCGCCGGGGACCACGAATGTCACGGTTCCCCCTCCGAGCCCGCTGTAAATGGCTATCGGCATCCTGCCCGTTGCTCGCGCGATGGTCCAATAAAGCCGCTCAACGAACCAGGCTCCCTGGTAGCAACCCATGGCAAGCGAAAGGTGCCCGCCTGGAGTCACGTGCCTCCACGCTGCACGTATCCCATCCTCGGTGTAGACGTAGTTGTCGAGTCGAAGGGTCGACATCGCGGAGGCCATCGCATGGGAGTCGAGAAGGCCGTAGCACACGACGTCATATCTTGCGCCGAGGTTCCGGTTGAAGAATGCGCGCGCATCATCGTTGACGATGGCCACCCGCGGGTCGTCGTACGGCCTCTCCGGGTGCATGCGCTTCCCGATGTCGAGGATCTGCCCGTCGATATCAACGCTTGTTATCCGGGCGTAGCCGTTCCGCAGCGCCGCCTGGACATCGTTTCCTGTGCCGGCCCCGACCACCAAGGCGCTTCCCCGTTGCGGATTGATGATGAAGGGAAGGTCGTAGAGTTCCCTCACGGTGCGGAGCAAATCGCGGTCCGCTGGCGTGAGCGCGGGATCGGAGATCCGAGCATCCGAGAGATTGTGGATGAACTGGTGGAAATCCCGGTTGACCTCCAGCGAGAGCCCCAGCCGCTCCCGGGTGAGAACGATGCGGTTATAGGGGGAATAGACCGCATCCAAACCCGAAAAGAGTCCGAGCCCGACGATCACCGCCGCCGTCCCCGCAAGAAACCAGCTACGGGATATCCACACGAATGGAATCACCCCGACCGCCAGCCACCAAGCCGGCCCCGCGTTCGTCCAGGCGATCGCCGTGAATGCGGCGATGCCCGCCAAAGATCCGCAAAGGTCCGCCGTGTAGGCTCGCAGGACGTTGAGTCGCCCGAAAAGGTGGCCCAGGGCGGCCCCGGCCGCAACGAACACGGCGCCCAGAACCGCGAGCAGGACGAGGAAAATTGCGAGATGGCCTGCAAATTGGACCGGGTTCCCCGCTACCTTTTCGGCCCCCCAGAGCGTGATGCTTTGATCCGGGAACCCAAGGCGCACCAGTCCGAGCATATCGCTTCCCGCCACGGGCAGGGAAACCAGAAGCAGCGCCGGAAGCGTAAAATGCACCAGTCCCGCGTGCCTCCTGCCAAGGGCGACTCCGACGCCCATGCCGAGGAAAGCGGTGATCAGTACAATATTGTTGATGTAGGCGAAGACCCTCACCTGTCCCGAGGTCCAGCGGATCAGCGCGAGTTCAAGGGCCAGAATGCCGAACGTTGTGGCTCCGACCAACAGGGCTAAGGGGGCCCGGCTATCCGCCCATTTCTCGTCCGCCAGCAATCTCCTTAGGAAACTCGTCACCGATCGATTTGTTTTGGGGTTGAGGCAACTTGCGCCGGTGCTTGCACTTCGCCGCCTCGACGAGTGCGCCGCCAAGCCAAGTCACCTTGAAAGCCTGACTGAGTTGATGGCTAAAACCTTGGTGGGACGAGCAATAAATAGGGTGTACAGCAAGAACGTCCAATTGCCGCCGGTTGATTGGGGGAATTTGACCGTGGGTGGTGTTATATGCTGGATGCCCAGGCGTGATGAAACTCCTCGCGACTCCCATTTGAATCCCCTTTTCGACCGGGAATCAGCGGATCCAGGGGTCCCGCCTCCGTCAGCATGAGAAAATTGGGCACGATCTTGTTTGGCATCGGCCTGGGTGGGCTCGGAATTCTCAGCCTGATCTACTGCGATTTTGCCATGGTCTGGCAGCCGGTGCCCGATTGGGTTCCGTGGCGCGGCTTCCTCGCCTGCGCTTCCGGCATTCTTCTGCTCGCCGGCGGCTTGGGATCCCTCATCGGGCGCACGCGGACAAAGGCGATACTGGTCCTGACGGCCTTCGTATTCTCCTGGCTGCTGCTCCTGCAGGTCCCGCGGGTCGTCTCCCATGTGTCGGACGAGGGGATGTGGCTGGGATTCGGCGAATGCCTGCTGTTGTGCTCGGGCGGGTGGGCCCTGTTTGTATCGAGCGCCGTCGCCGAGGGCCGCAACTGGGGAAGATTCGCCTCGGGCGACGGGGGACTCCGGCTCGCACGCTGGCTGTTCGGCGCCTCGCTTCCCCTGATCGGACTCTCCCACTTCGTCTACGCGGCCGCCACGGCCTCGATGATTCCGGCGTGGATCCCCGGACGACTGTTCTTCGCCTACTTGACGGGCTCGGGACACATAGCGGCGGGAGTCGGGATCCTGCTTGGCATTTTCCCGGCCATGGCCGCGACGCTCGAGGCCTCGATGATCACGCTGTTCGTCCTGTTGCTGCACTTTCCGGGGGTCTGTACGCAGCCCCGGGACCGGCTCCAGTGGACGATGCTCCTTGTCGCCACGTCCTACGCGGGGGCAGCCTGGGGCGTGGCCGCTTCACTTAGGCGCCGCAGAGTGTGACTCCCGTTCCATCGAGGCTGCTCCCTAGCGCCCGCGATCCTCTCGGGGGTCATCGGGGCGATGCGCGCCCTTGGCTGTGACCGTCGCCTCGCTGCGTTGACCTTGGGCTAAACGTCCAAAGCAAGCTCGGCGCGGTCTTAGGCCGCAAGGACGGGCGCCGGGTCAACGCCCTTCTTCTGGGCAAGCAGGGACGAGGGGCGATAAGCAAGAAACGCCCCAAACTCGGCAAGAAACAGTCAGCCAAGGAATCCGCACTGCGGTAGGGTGACTTCCAATTCGGCGGACGTCTCATCCGCAATGGGCGACATGCGGCGGCCCGCCGGGATCACTTTGCCAGGATGGATCCACATATAATTTCCCTGAGGGCGCCCTTATGAGCGAATTCCAACCTCTCCATCGGGAGAGCCGGGGATTCTCCCGGCGAACAGCATTGAAGCTAGGAATCGTGGGCGTCATCGGCGCCGCCTCGGGCGCCGGGTCCACGGCCCTGGTCGCCCATCTGGCAAAGGCCCCGCGGCCCCGCTACCGCTTCTTCACCGAGGACGAGGCCGCCCTGCTTATCGAGATCTGCGACCAGATCATACCGCAAGACGACACGCCTGGGGCGCGAGAGACAGGTGCGATCTCCTACATCGACCGCCAGCTCTGCGGGGCCCTGGTGCGCCACCGGTCCGCGTATCGTCAAGGTCTCGAGTCTTTCAGGCAGACCTGCAAGGCCGTCCACGGCGCGCCCTTTGAGAGCCTGGCGACGCCCGGGAAGATCGAGGCCCTTCGACTGATCGAATCGGGCCGCGCACCCGCTGGGTTGTGGTCGGATCCCTCCGCGGCCGGTTTCTTCGGCCTCGTCCTTGCGCACACGATGCAGAGCTTCTACGGCAGCCCGAAGCACGGCGGCAATCGAAACTACGCAAGCTACCACATGCTCGGCCTGGATTACCCCCAGGTCGCAGGGCAGAACCGCTACAAGGGGCCGTCAACATGAGCCCCGGGCATGTGAACGCGGTCGTGGTCGGTGCGGGCGCCGGCGGCGGGGTCGTCGCAAAGGAACTGAGCGAAGCCGGCCTTTCGGTCGTCATCCTTGAGCGCGGGGACTGGGTGAGCTTTGAGACGTACGGGCAGGACGAACTCATCAACCAGCGCACCACGGTCCTCGGCAATGCGTATGGTCCGGACGACCGCAGCCCGCGGGTCGTTGAAGGCGCCCCGGGAAACTGGAGCGTGGTGATGCCGAACGACGGCGCCTACAACAACAATGCGGCATGCGTGGGCTCGGGCACGGTTAGCTACGGCGCGATGGCGTGGCGCTACATGGAAAAGGACTTCCTGATGCGCTCGACGTACGGGCGCCCCGAGGGCTCCACCCTGGAGGACTGGCCCCTGACCTATGCCGACCTGGAGCCCTGCTATGAAAAGGCAGAGCGCGAGGTCGGGGTCTCGGGTGACATGAGCGCAAACCCCTTCGCCGCGCCTCGCCGCAGCCCATACCCGATGCCAGCCTTTGCCTACAACCGGGAGGGCGTGATGCTCGAGGCAGCGGCAAAGCGCCTGGGGCTCCACCCCTTCCCGATCCCGATGCTCCGCAACTCGGTGCCCTACGGCGGCCGCAACGCATGCATCCACAACCGCTACTGCTGCGGCTTCGCCTGCCCGAACAACGCGAAGAACGGCACGCAGAACACCGTCATCCCCAGGGCGATTGCGAGCGGCAATTGCGAGCTCCGCACCCGTTGCACCGCATACGAGGTGGTCGTGGACGACCATGCGGTCGCGCGAGGGGTGAGGTATTTCGACGGGGACGACCGCGCGCAGTACCAGACCGCCGACATGGTCGTCGTTTGCGGCGGCGCCATCGAGACCGCGCGCCTGCTGCTCAACTCGAAATCCAAGCTCTTCCCCAACGGGGCCGGCAACCGCTATGACTGGGTGGGCAGGAACCTGCAGGGACACGCCTATTCCGGCGCGGACGGCCTGTTCGAAGAGGAGACCTTTGACGACGTGGGCCCTGGAGCGACGGTCGCAGTGAGCGACTACAGCCACGGAAACCCGGGCGTCACGGGGGGCGCCATGCTCTGCAATGAGTTCATCCGGCCGCCCTACGGATTCTCAGGCATGCGTCCGCCGGGGGAGCCATCGTGGGGAAAGGCGCACAAGGACTTCCAACGCCGCTTCTTCAAGCGCAGCGTCTCGTTGCGTGGGCCCGTCCAGGAGATGCCGGTGTTCGACGTGCGCGCCCAGATCGATCCGAGCGTCCGGGACCACTGGGGGATTCCCGTCGTGCGGCTGTCCGGAAACCGCCACCCGCTCGACATCGAGGCGGGCCGCTTTATCGCAGCACGTGCCGAGCAATGGCTCAGGGAGTCCGGGGCCATCGCCACCTGGCGGAACATCCCGGGCAAGGGGGCGGGTTCCGGCCAGCACCAGGCCGGCACGTGCCGGATGGGCTCAGATCCCAAGACCTCGGTCACAAACCGTTTCGGCCAGCTCCATGAGGTCGAGAACTTGTTCGTCGCCGATGCCAGCCTTCATGTGACCAACGGCGGCTTCAACCCGGCCCTCACGATCCTGGCCCTCGGTTACTGGGTGGGAGGCCACATCAAGGGGCGCTGGAAGGGCGGCGCGCTCACATGACCCGTGTGCCGCTCAGCCGCCTGGTGCCCTACGCACTCCTGTACTGCGGGGTGCTCGTCGCCACGTGCGCCTTGGGCGGGATGTCTTATTTCCATTTTGGAAACCCGAGCAGGACGTGCGCGGCCTGCCATGAGATGACGAACATGCACTCGGATTGGGCGGCTTCCTCGCATCGCACGGTCCAGTGCCGCGAATGCCACGGCGGGGCGCTGACCCTCGACATCCATGCACTCCAGTCCCACGTGGACAGGATCGTCCGGCACCTGAAGGGAGACCCGAATCGGCCGATTCGGCTCCTCGAAAAGCACGTAGCCGGGCTTGTCGAGGCCTGCGGCAAATGCCACCCCCAGGCCTACGCCGACTGGCAATCGAGCAAGCATGCGACCACGTACGCACGGATCTTCCTGAACCCCGAGCACAACAGGACGGCGCCGCCCACGGACGACTGCCTGCGCTGCCACGGAATGTTCTTTCAGTCCGATATCCAGGAGCTCGTCGCCAAAGCGGGACCTGCGGGAGATTGGAACCTCAGGAACGCGGCAAGGGCGAACCAACCCGCGATCCCGTGCCTTGCCTGCCATCAGATCCATGCCGTGGCCGACGCCACCCAGACCGCCAGTTTCTTCTCCCACCGGGACCAGACGCACTATTCCGCGAGCCGGCTGCCCGTGCCGACGATCTTCCAGGGGGACCGGGCGGTCCGTGTCTCGATGGACCCCCGGCAGCGGGTCTGCATGCAATGCCATGCACCGGATGCCAACCACCAGCTCGCCTCCTCGGATGACCGGACGCCCGCAGGCGTGCACGAGGGGCTGAGCTGCCGCGACTGCCATTGGTCCCACACCAATTCAGCCAGGGCATCCTGCGATGCGTGCCACCCCGCGCGCTCGCACTGCGGAATCGAGGTCCAGAAGATGGACACGACGTTCCTCACCGCACAAAGCCGGCACAACATCCACACCGTCGCCTGTCTCGACTGCCATCCCCAGGGGCCTCCCGCCAAGAGGGCGCTAGCAAAGTAGTCCTTCGGGCGCGGCCACGGCTCACGAGGCGCCTCAAATGGTTTCGGGTTCCGGCATGTTTCGGGGTCCATGATTCGTCAAGAAGGGCGAAAACCCGGCGTTCGCTCCCCGGTCCGCGTTGTCGTTTGTCGTAAAATCCCCGATCACCGACTTTTGTATGTCATTTATAAATAATAATATCTATCATTCTGCTGCACCGTGCGCAAGATGTGCGCTACGTAGTATTCCCCGTTGGCTTTCGCCCTCTTTGGTCCGATAAATAGCTTAGCAGCAAGACAATGAACGCCCCTAGAACCCCCATGTTGATCGTGATTGGGATCGCAGCGATCCTGACGAACCCTGCGTGGGCGCAGACAACTGACAACTGGACGAGCACGTCTTCCAACCTTTGGGGCACCGCGGGCAACTGGAGCACGGGAATCCCCACGAACACCGGCATAGCGACGTTCAACACCAGCTTGGGCCTTGATACCTCCGTCAATCTGGTCCCCTCGTCGACAGCCTACTCGCTCGTGTTCTCCGGCACCGGCGGAGCAAACGCCTACACCTTCGACACGGCCTTCACGCAAAACGCGAACACGCTCACCCTCGCCGCCGGGATCACGAATTCGGACTCAGCGGCCCTGACCTTCTACAACACCACCACCCTGGGGGCCTCCCAGACGTGGACCGACAACGGAGGTGCGATGACCTTCTACGGCAACGTCAACCTGGGCTCCGGAGCGACTGGAAACACGCTCACCATCGCCGGAAATGGCACGGTCAACGCGAATGGAGTCATCGCGGATGGGGGGACCAGCGCGGGCAGCCTCACCTACTCGGGGACGGGGACCCTCGCGTTGATAGGATCGAACACCTACACGGGAGCCACGGTGGTCAACTCCGGAACCCTCAACATCCAGAACGTGAACTCCCTTGGCACCGCGTCCAACACCTCAAGCACGACGATCGCCAACGGCGCCACGCTCACGATCGAGGGGAACATCACCACGGCAAACGCAGGCACCCTGGTCCTCAACGGAACCGGAGGCGGCATGGGAGCGCTCCAGAACATCAGCGCGGACAACACCTGGAACAGCGCGATCTCCCTGGGCTCGAACGCCACGATCTCCAATGCAACGGCGGGCAACACGCTCTACCTGGGCACCGCCAATGGCAGCAGCCTGTTCACGCTCGGGAGCAACACCCTCACGGTCGACGGGGCGGGCGACACCTTCATCAACTCTAGCCTCGGCGTCGCCGGCGACACCGGAGGGCTCACGAAGAACGGGACCGGAGCGCTCACCCTCTGGGGATACAACAGCTTCTACACCGGGGCCACGGTCGTGAATGCAGGTTCCCTTGAACTTGTCGTGGGCCCCATGACCTCCGGATGGTACGGCATCAACGGATCGCTCACGGTCGGCACCGGATCGCTCACAAACAGCGCTGTCGTTGACATTTGGGGCGCAGGCCACGCCTTGGGCCAGAGCTACGCCAACCAAATATCGCCCAACTCCGCGATCACCATGAATGCGGGAGGCACCTTCAACGACGGCATATCGACCACTGCCGGATCGCTCACAATGAACGGAGGCATCGTAAATATCTCCAGCGGCCAGACGATCACCCTCACCAATGGCATCACTTCGAACACAAACAGCGCCCACCAGACCTCCCAGATCCTGGGAGGTGGGCTTGCCCTTGTCTCGGGCACCACGACCTTCAGCGTGGCCCAGGACAGCTCGCTTACCAGCGACCTGACCATCTCCAGCTCGATTTCCGGAGGCAACATAACCAAGACCGGCAACGGCATCCTGACCCTTTCGGGTGCCAACACCTACACTGGGACCACGACGCTTTCCGCCGGAACAATCCTGGCGAACACCAACACCGCCCTCGGGACCGGCGCGGTCGCGCTGAACGGCGGCACGCTCGGCTCGACCAACGCAAGCTCGATCACGAACGCTGTCGCGCTGCAGGGTAATGCCACCCTCTCGGGGATCACCACGGGCGGCACCCTCACCCAGACTGGGGGAAGCTACACGCTAAACCTAAATGGCGTCACACAGTCCGGCAGTGTCGCCCTCTCCAACAACAACACCGCCCAAACGCTGACGGCCAACGTCGCCAGCGGAACCTCCTCGATCAACGGCGTCATCAGCAACGGCGGGACCGGAGCTGGAGGGCTCACCCTGACCGGCAATGGCACCCTGAGCCTTGGAGCCGTGAACACCTACACGGGTGCGACGACCGTGAACGGGGGCACACTCCAGCTAGGCATAAACAATTCGATCGGCTCCTCCTCCGCGGTCTCCCTGAACAACAGCACCCTAAACCTGAACGGCTTCTCCGACAAGATTGGGAACCTCTCCTTCAACAACGGAACGATCAACTTCGGAAGCGGCTCCCCCACAAACACGCTCGTGTTTGGGAATATAACCTCCGGGACGGGCCTCCTCACCGTCAATGGCTGGACCAGCGGAAGCACGACCCTTGCGGCGACCACCGCAGGCATTGCCGCAGGGCTGCTGAGCCAGGTCTATTTCACGGGCAGCGGCTCGGGCGCCGTCGAGGCAGGGGTCCTGACAAACGCGGGAAATGGCGAGGGTAACGCATACGTTCTCTCGGCCAACAATAACTTCCTCACCTGGAACGGAGGGGGCGGCGGCAACAACTGGAGCACGGGGGGCAACTGGGTCGGAGGCACCGCCCCGAGCCTGGTGGCCGGAAGCGTGCAGAAGCTGGATTTCACCGGGTCGGTCCGGCTGACGCCGGTGATGAACAACAGCTACTCGGCCAACTCCATCCGGTTCGACTCCTCAGCCAGCGCATTCACCATTGGGCAGGGCGGCAACACGCTGACGCTTGACGGCGCACTCCCCAGCATCATCCAGCAGTCGGCATCCAATCAGGCGATCAACGGGGGCACGATCGCCGTTTCCGTGAACACGGTCGTGGACGTGAGCGGAGCGGGAAGCCTCTCCATCGGATCTGTGCTAAGCGGGACGGGCAGCCTGACGAAGCTGAGCAGCGGGACCCTCGCCCTGAGCGGGAACAACAACGGCTATAGCGGTGCAATCGGAGTCGACGCCGGGACGCTCCAAGTCTCCGGCAGCAACAACGTGCTAGGCACCGGGTCCACCACGGTCCTTTCCGGCGGAACCCTCCAGGTGAACGCAGGACTCACCCTCGGAAATGGGCTTTCCCTAACGGGCACCGGAGCGGGCGGAACAGGGGCCCTCTACGCGACGCCGGGAGTGGGCAACACCGCAACGCTCACGGGGGCGGTGACGCTTGGAGGCGCCACGACGATTGACCTGGGCACCGGCACACTCGCGGTAAACGGCGGTGTCACCGGCTCGGGCAACAACCTGACGCTGATCGGCGCGGGCAATGCCACCATCGGCAGCGCAATCACCACGGGCACCGGCGGCGTCACCCTGAGCGGGAGCGGTACGACGACCTTCTCAGGGGCCAACACCTACACGGGTATGACCACGGTCAACTCCGGCATCCTCAACCTGAGCGCAACGGCCATCGGCGGCGGCCTCACGGTTGCCGGCGGAACCGTCAACGACAACGCCTCGAATCAGATCGCCTCGTCCACGGGCCTTACCATCAACAGCGGCGCGTTCAATCTCGGCGCCCACACGGAGACGCTGTCGGGCCTCAGTGGCACCGGAGGCACCCTGGGCCTCGGCACGGGAACGCTGACCCTTGCGGGTACCGGAGCGACTACCTTTGCGGGGGCGATAACCGGAAGCGGCACCCTCGCAAACACGAACACGGGCAAGCTCTCCCTCACGGGGTCTAGCGCGGGATTCACCGGGACGGTGAACCTTAGCAATGGAGTGATCGTGGGCGGCGCAACAAATGCCACGGGAACCTCGGCCGTGAACGTCTCCGGAACAGGCAACTTCGAGGTGCAAGGCGGCTCCACGCTCGCGAATAGCTTCAACCTTTCGACCAACGGTGCGGTCACGAACAACGGGGCGATCGAGAATATTTCGGGGAATAACACCCTCACCGGCAATGTGTCCGTCTCCGCAAACTCGAGGATACAGTCGGACTCGGGCACGCTGACGGGCAGCGGTCCCGTCGCCATCGCCAGCGGCACGACCCTGAATTTGGGAGGCTCCGGAAATACCACGATAAACGGGGCGATCACGGGAAGTGCCACCACCGCGCTCACCAAGGATGGGTCGGGAACGCTGGCCCTGGGCTCGGCAAACGCCGGTTTCCTGGGCTCCGCGACCGTCACGGTGGGCACCCTTCAGGCCAACGTCGCGAACGCCCTCTCGAACGCCCAGTCGATCACCGTCAACTCCGGAGGCACGCTTCTGTCGGCCGCCAACAACGCTCTCACCACAAGTGGCGCGATCACGGTCAACTCCGGAGGCACCCTGGCCCTCAACGGCACAATCGACGCGCTGACGGGAATTCTGAACAACGCCGGCACCCTGTCGTTCGGGTCCGGGGGCGGCCTCACGCTAACGGGAAGCACCGGCACGCTAAGCGGCGCGATCACGGGTTCCGGGACCTTGACTCTTGGCGCCGGTGAAGTCCTCACGCTCGGCGCCAACTTCAGCGACCCGAACCTCAAGATCACCCTTGCGGGCGGCTCGCTCTACCTCGCCGGCACGAACGACACCTTCGGCACGCTGAACATCACCGGCAACTCGATCCTCGATTTCGGCACCAGCACGGCCTCCACGCTCAACGTCGGCAACGTCACCTTCGGCACCACGAGCCTCGGGCTCAGCGTGACTGGCTGGGCGAACGGCCAGGACTTCTTCTACTCGCAGAGCTTCACCGGCGCGACGCCGAACGCCCACGGCTCGACCCCGGAGAACCAGATTACCTTCAGCGGCTTCACCGCGGCCAACACCAGCTGGCTGAGTGGAGATCACCAGATCACGCCCGCGCCCGAGCCGTCGACGTACGGCATGATCTTCGTCGGCCTGAGCGTCGCCGCCGTCGGCTACCGCCGCCTCCGCCGCCCCCGCGCCGCCTGAGCGCGTGCTGTCCGAGGTGGTCCGTGCGCTCCGCGCGCGGATGTCTGCCCGTATGGTCCGAAGCAGCAGGGCGTCTGTCTTGCAGACGCC
>PLXR01000079.1 GCA_003151495.1 Opitutaceae bacterium | reverse complement strand
ACGAGCAGGTCGACAAGGTCTCCTCCCGCCTGACGGTCAAGATCCAGCCGATCCTGAGCGAGATGGCCAGGGACCAGAACCTCACCCGCCAGTCCATCGAGAAGTACAGCCAGAGGATCTCCGACCAGGTCGGTGCCGCCCTGACCGGCGAGATGGCCCGCAACCAGAAGCTCAACAACAACCTCATGGAGACGCAGGCCGCCGCGGGTGACGCCCTCAAGCTCAACCACGAGCTCACGGCGCTCTACCTGAGCACGTTCAAGGACCAGGGCATCGTGACCCGCCTCCTCATGCTCCCCGCCAACGTCGTGCGCGACGCCGCGAACTTCAGCATCATCACCAGCAACGACCGCAAGGCCGTCGAGCAGGACCTGATAAACAAGGAGAACGAGATAGAGAAGCGCCTCTCCGACATCCAGGCCCAGTCCCCCAAGGGTTGACCGGGGGGATCAGGCGGGCCTGACGCGGATCGGGAGCAGGGCGGCGTCCTGCATCCCGTGGATGATCTTCTTGTCGGGCGGGCAGAAGGTGGCGAGCGCGCCCGAGAGGCGCGCCTTGCCCTCGACCACGAAGTAGTATGGGCAGAGCCGCAGGCGGCCGTCCACCTCGCGGGCCTCGTGGGGCGGCGACGGGTCGTACAGGCTGTGCCGCACCCGGCGCGGCTTCCTGTAGGCCTGGAGCACGTGGAGGTTCGTGCGCGCCAGCTCAAGGGCGCGCTCGACGCCCTGCTGCCACTGCTCGCGCGAGCAGTCGCTCCCGAGGATGACGCTCCTCGCCCCCCAGGCCGTCTCGTGGAAACCGCTGATCTTGATGATGAGGTCGCGCTCCTTCTGGGTCGCCGCGACGAGGTCGTGCCAGTCCGCGAGGGCCCTGCCTCCCGCCCGGGGCCCGTCCAGGACCGCCCCCGGGGGCAGGGGCGCGGGGTCCATGACCCAGGTGGGGGGGATGATCGCCCTGAGGATCTTCCTTGGGCGCGCGCCGAGCGCCTCGTCCCAGTACTCCTGGAGCAGGTGGTGGTGGAAGAGGCCGAACGCGAGCTTCTCCTCCTGGAACGCCCGCATCGGGGGTGCGATCGCCACCTCGCCCGCGGCCCAGGCCTCGAGGATGAACGGGGCGGTCTTGATGCTCGCCAGGTCGAAGAGCTCGAAGAAGCGGTAGATGATGTCGATCCTCTCGGGGTTGCCCTCGACGTCGAAGAAGAGCGAGCCGCCGAGGGGGAACAGGTCCCCGGGCCTCATGCAGAACACACGCTGCCCGGCGACCTGCATCTGGCGGGCGAGCCATTCCATCTCGGGGCGGTAGGTCGCGGCCTCGTCGCTCACGACGAGCGCGATCAGGGGATTGCGGACCGCGGGCCGCAGCGAGGCGAGCGACGCGTGGAAGTTCCTGATCATCGCGTCGTCGGCCCCGAGCAGGCCCTCGGCCCCGCCGTAGAGGCGGTTCAGGAACGCCGTCAGCCCGATGCCCCCCGGCACCGAGTCGAGCTCGGTCATGACGAAGCCCTCGTCGGTGAGGAGCAGGTCCGGCCGGAGCACCGTCGGGAACATCCCACGGTTTGCCGGGTCGCGGCCGTGCGCGACAAGCTCCGGGGGCTTGCCCCGGTCAAGGTAGTCGGCGACCCAGGGCGCCGTGAGCGGCTTGTTGCGCAGGAGGTTCTTGCCGGCCACCGAGCGCAGGTAGAGCGCCTCGAGGGCCTGGTGGAACTCAAGGCATGCGGAGCCGATGGCCTCCAGCTCGTCGGCCTGCTCCCTCTGGATGGGCCACGCGTCCGGCGAGAGGCGCCACGTCTTGTCCTCGAAGAGGGGTTGGCCGGCGAACGCCGACCTGAGGTCCTGGAACGGGAGCTTCGGCATGGCCTCTAGTCGTCGATCTGGATGTCCTTGTTCCTGTGCCGGGGGCTACCCGCCCGCAGCCATGCCGTGACGAAGGGGTCTATCTTCCCGTCGAGGACGCCCTGGGTGTCGCTCGTGCTGTAGCCCGTGCGCAGGTCCTTCACCATCTGGTAGGGCTGGAGCACGTAGCTCCGGATCTGGCTCCCCCACCCGATCTCGCCCTTCTCCCCGTAGAAGCGCTCCATCTCGCTCCTTTGCTCGTCCTGGCGCTTCTCGTAGAGGCGCGCCTTGAGGACGCTCATCGCGCTCGCCCGGTTCTTTATCTGCGAGCGCTCGTTCTGGCAGACAACGACGATGCCGGTGGGGATGTGGGTCACGCGGACCGCCGAGTCGGTGGTGTTGACCCCCTGGCCCCCCTTCCCCGACGAGCGGTACACGTCGACCCGTATCTCGGATTCCGGGATCTCGATCTCGATCTCCTCGTTGATCTCCGCGACGACGTCCACCGCGCAGAACGAGGTGTGCCGCCTCTTGTTCGAGTCGAAGGGGCTTATCCTGACCAGGCGGTGCACTCCGCGCTCGGCCTTGGCGTAGCCGTAGGCGTTCTCCCCCTTGAGGACGAGGGTCGCCTTGGTGATGCCGGCCTGGTCCCCGGACTGCACGTCCTGCACCTCGACCTCGAAGCCGCGGCGCTCGGCCCAGCGGTTGTACATCCGGAAGAGCATGTCCGCCCAGTCGCAGGACTCCGTCCCCCCCGCCCCGGCCTGGATCGAGAGGAACGCGTTGTTGCGGTCGAACTGGCCCGTGAGGAACGACGCGATCTCCAGCTTGTCGAGCTCCTCCCCCATCGCCGACACCGACTCCTCGAACTCGCGCTCGTGGGCCTCGCGCTCCGCGGGCGCGGTGGCCCCGACCAGCTCGGCCATGACGTCGATGTCGTCCACCTTCCCCTGGAAGGCGACCACGGGCAGCACCGCCCGCTTGAGGGCGTTCAGCTTGGCGATGTGCTTCTGGGCCCTCTCGTTGTTGTCCCAGAAGCCCGGCTCGCCCATCTGGGCCTCGGAGGCCTCTATCTCCCGGCGCTTTTGGTCGACGTCAAAGAAACCTCCAGAGGTGTCCGGCGCGCTTCTTGATGTTCTCTACGTGGTTGAGCGTTTCAGGGGAGATCATGGTGGAGGGCCGAATAAAACCCGCTACGGGCGGGACCGCAAGCGGACAACGGGGACATGTTGCCCGGGAAGGCGGCCGCCGCACCGGGGTCGGGGCCCGGCGCGCTCCGTGGGGCTAGGCGGCCTCCTGCGGGGCGGGGGCGGAGCCGTGGAGGAGGGTCTCCTCGTGGTCGAGGAGCTGCTGGAGGGGGCGGTGCACGTCGTCGATGATGGCGCCGCTGCGCCAGAGCCCGTCGAGCGCGTGCCGCTCGGCCTTCAGGGCCGCGAGGCGGTAGTGGTGCCCCGCGTGGCGCCTGCGCCGGGCGCTCCTCTGGGTCTCGCCCTCGGCGGTCAGGACGGCAAGCCGCTGCTCGTACTCCGCGATCACCGCCCCGAGCGCGGCGTTCTGGTCGGAGGTCTCGGCGGAGGGCTCCATCTCCCTGAGCTGTGCAAGGCCGGCCTCGACCGCGGTCATCCGCGCGAGGCGCTCCTCCCTCGGCCGGCTCTCGTCCTCCTGGATGCCGAGCCGCCTGATGATCCCCTCGAGGGTCGTCCCCTGGACGACGAGGGTTGTCACGATGACCCCGAAGGCCAGGAAGATTACGATGTCCCGGCCCGGGAAGGGGGAGCCGTCCGCAAGAGTGAGCGGGATCGACATGGCGGCGGCAAGGGTGACCGTGCCGCGCATCCCGGCCCAGCTGACGACGAACACCGCCCTCGGGGTGGCGGGTTTCTCGTGGCGGCGGACGACCGGCAGGAGAAACGGCAGGTAGGTCCCCGGGAAGACCCAGGCGATCCGGGCGACCATCGCCGTGCCCGCCACGGCGGCGATCATCCCGAGGAGCTGCGGGACCGGGAACTCGTGGCGCACGGCGGCGAAGAGCGCCGGGAACTGCAGGCCCAGGAGCACGAACGCGATGCCGTTCAGCCAGAAGATCGCGAGGGACCAGACCCCGTAGGCGTTCTGGCGGGTCTCGGCGTCCATCCGCACCGGGTCGCGCCAGCCCGAGTAGAGGCCCGCGGCCACGACGGCGAGGACGCCGGAGACCCCCGCCCGCTCGGCCAGGAGGTACGCGGCGTAGGGCGTCAGGAGGGAGAGGGTCGTCTCGATCATCGAATCGCTCGCCTGGAGGTGCCGGAGCAGGTCGCGCAGCCGTCCGATGCCGTAGCCTGCGGCGAGGCCGACCGCGAATCCCCCGAGGGAAAGGAGCGAGAACTCAAGGGCCGCCCGCCCCGGCGAGAAGGTGCCCGCGACGACCGCCGCGAGCGCGAACTTGAAGCCGACGAGGCCCGTGGCGTCGTTCAGGAGGCTCTCGCCGTTGAGGATCGTGGTGATCCGGGCCGGGACGCGCAGGTGCTCCGTGGCCGCGTTCACGGCGACCGCGTCCGTCGGGGAGACGATGGCGCCGAGCGCGAAGGCCATCGCGAGGGGAAGGCCGGGCACGAGCAGGTGCGCCACGAGGCCGACGGCGAGCGTCGTGAACGTCACCAGCCCGATCGCGAGCAGGAGTATCGGGCGCTTGGCGCGCAGGAGCTCGCGGATCGGCATCAGCCACCCGTCCGAGAAGAGGAGCGGGGGCAGGAAGCACAGAAAGAAGAACCCGGGGTCGAGCGCGAAGCGCGGGAAGCCCGGCAGGAACGCGGCGCCGACGCCGCCGGCCAGGTAGGTGATCAGGTGGGGCCAGGGGAGCCAGCGCCCGAGGACGCTGAGTCCCGCGACCAGCAGGAGGAGCAGGAGGGCGTGCTCGAACTCGGTCATCGAGGGTGCCCGCGGCCTCAGGCCGGCAACGCCGCCTTCTTCTTGCGCTCCCAGTACCAGGCGATCCAGATGCAGACCTCGTAGAGCAGGTAGAGGGGGATGGCCATCGCGACCTGCGTCACGACCTCCGGGGTGGTGAGGACGGCGCCGAGGATGAGGGAGAGGACGGCCACGTGCCTGCGGTACTTCTTGAGGTGCTCGTGGGTGAGGACGCCGATCTTGACGAGGAAGAGGACCACCAGCGGGAACTGGAAGCCGAGGCCCATCCCGAAGATGAACTTGCAGACGAAGTTGATGTATTCCTGGGCCCTCCAGTCCTGGGCCGAGAATCCCAGCAGCTCGGAATACTGGACCGACGCCCTGAGGGCGACCGGCAGGAGGACGAAGTACGTGGCCAGCACCCCCGCCAGGAAGAGGAAGATCGACCAGCCGAGCCAGCTGAAGATGACCCTGCGCTCCCTAAGGTTGAGCGCCGGCAGGACGAACCCGCCCATGAAGAAGATCCAGAAGGGCGACGAGACGGCGAGCGCCGCGTAGAGGGCCACATGGAAGGCGACCATGAAGGACTCGGCGGGGCTGAAGTTGTGGAGCCGGACCTCGAGGGGGTCCGCGCCCGCCTCCTGGGGCTCCATCGTGAGGGTCGCCACCTGCTCCCTGCCCATGGGGGCCAGGCCGACGCGGAAGACGACGTTGGGCGCGTCGCCGGGCGGGAGCCCTGGGAACTGCTCACGGGTGACCTCGAACGGGCCGAGCTTGGTGGCCCCGATCTGGAGCGTCACGGTCGGCCTGGGCTTCTCAAACATGCGCATGTGCCTCATCGGCTCCTCGAGCACCTTCACGAGCCACGGGCTCGTGAGCAGGCACACGAGGAGCGCGGCCACGATCACGATCGTCGACCGGATGAGCGCGGTCCTCAGGTCGGCCAGGTGCCCCCAGAACGACTTCTTCGGGCCCACGTCCTCGACATCGGCCGGCACGGCTGGGGTCTCGTCGGCCACGGGTCGGCGGGGCTAGGCGCGCAGCGCGCCCGACGCCTTCTCCTCGAGGAAGCTCCGGTAGGTGGAGGCCACCCCCTCCCTGAGGGGGATTCTCGCGCGCCACCCCAGGGCGGAGAGCCGGGAGACGTCGAGCAGCTTGCGGGGGGTGCCGTCGGGCATGGAGGCGTCCCACGTGATCCTCCCCTTGTATCCCGTCACCTCGGCGACGATCTCGGTAAGCTCGCGGATGGTCACGTCGGTCCCCGTGCCGACGTTGATCCAGTCCGGCGGGTTGTCCTGGCCCAGGAGGAAGGCGCAGGCGTCCGCGAGGTCGTCCACGTGCAGGAACTCCCTGCGGGGCGCCCCCGAGCCCCACGCGACGACCTCCGGCGTGCCGGCCTCCCGGGCCTCGTGGAAGCGCCGGATGAGCGCCGGCAGGACGTGGGAATTCCTGGGGTGGTAGTTGTCCCCGGGCCCGTAGAGGTTCGTCGGCATCGCCGAGTGGAAAAGGGCCCCGTGCTGCCGGCGGTAGTACTGGCAGAGCTTGAGGCCCGCGATCTTCGCGATCGCGTACGCCTCGTTCGTGGGCTCGAGAGGCCCGGTGAGCAGGCAGTCCTCGGTCATCGGCTGCGGGGCGTGCTTGGGGTAGATGCACGAGCTCCCGAGGAAGAGGAGGCGCCCCACCCTGGCGCCCCAGGCGCCGTGGATCGCGCTCGAGGCGATGGCCAGGTTCTCGTGGAGGAAGTCCGCCGGGTAGGTGCTGTTGGCGTGGATGCCCCCGACCTTGGCCGCGGCGATGATGGCGATGTCGGGCTTCTCCGAGGTGAGGAACGCCCCGACCGCGGACTGGCTGGTCAGGTCAAGCTGCGAGCGCTCGCGGGTCAGGAGCTCGATCCCGGGCTCGCTCGCGAGCCGGCGGACGAGCGCCGAGCCCACCATGCCCTTGTGCCCGGCGATGAAGACCCTTGTCACGGACGCGGGAGATTGGCGATCTGCGACTCGCGCTTGGCCAGCTCAAGGTCGTGGTCCACCATGATCTTCACCAGCTCCTTGAACCTGACCGTCGGCTTCCAGCCGAGCTGGCGGGCGGCCTTGGCGGGGTCCCCGATCAGCAGCTCGACCTCGGCGGGGCGCTCGTAGCGGGTGTCGTGCCTGACGTACTTCTCCCAGTCGAGGCCGAGGTGGCCGAACGCCTCCCTGCAGAAATCCTTCACGCTGTGGGTCTCGTTCGTCGCGACCACGTAGTCGTCGGGCTTCTCCTGCTGGAGCATGATCCACATCATCTCGACGTATTCCTTGGCGTAGCCCCAGTCGCGCTGCGCGTCCAGGTTCCCGAGNNTAGCTCTCGCGGTAGTTCACGGTGAGGTAGTACGCGTAGGCCTTCGCGCACCCGTAGGGCGATCGCGGCCAGAACGGGGTCGCCTCGGTCTGGGGCACCTGCTGGACCTTGCCGAACATCTCGGAG
>PLXR01000140.1 GCA_003151495.1 Opitutaceae bacterium | reverse complement strand
GGCCGAGCGCAGCTGGGCCTCCTCGGCGGTCGTGTCCTGCCTCACGAGCACGTCGCCTGCCGCCACCTGGGAGCCGGCCTCGAACGCGATCTGGACGATCTTCCCGTCCAGCTCGGCGGCGACCGTGACGCCCTGGACCGCCGTGAGCGAGCCCACGGAGGTGAGGGACCGCTGCCATGTCTCGAGCCTGGCCTCGGTTGTCGACACGGCCTCCAGCGGTTGGACCGCCTTCGTGTGGATGAGCGTGGTGATCTGGGAGGCCTTGATGAGGCCGATTATGGCGACGACCGCCAGGGCGCCCAGGATGACGAAGAAAGTTTTCATGGGATAAGGGGATGCCGACGGAACCGGCCTAGCTCGCGGCGGCGGGACTCGCCTCTACCGGCTCCAGGGCGCGAGTCTGGCCCGCGATCTTGTTGAGGAGGCGCACGAGCGTCTTGCGCTCCTGCTCGGAGAGGGGCGCCATCTGCGCCGCCATCTGCTGGAAGTGGCCGGGCAGGATCGCCTCGAGCGTGGAATGGCCCTTCGGCGTCAGCTGGATGAGCATCATCCGGCGGTCGTGCGGGTCGTGCTGGCGCGTCACCAGCCCGTCGCGCTCGAGCGTGTCGACCAGGCCCGTCATCGTGGCCCGGGTCACGCCCGCCTTGTCGGCGAGGTCGGCGGGGGTCTGGTCGCGGGGCATGCCGGAGAGCTTGTCGTAGAGCAGCATCAGGACCGTGAAACGACCCGGCGACATGTCGTGCTCACCCAGGAACGCCTCGCTACGGCTGTAGGCCTCGTCGCCCGCTCGCAGCAGGTTCAGGTAAGCCTCGCATGCGGAGGGATCAAGGTCGGGATGGTGCCGGACGGCCTCAAGGAGGCACTCGTAGCGCGGCAAATCCTTGAGCATCAATAGCGGCATGGGTGTCGATTTCGTGGAGCGGGTGCCAGGGGAGAGCCGTGTAGTTAGGAGGCTAATCATCAGATATCAAGTGGGAAATTGCAAGGCGCTCCGGGATTTTAGGGAACCCGAAATGGCCAAGGCCCAATCGAGCCCCTCGCGCGGGCAGACCTTTGCTGTTGTAAGAGCGAATCTTTGCGCGACGTATAGGGAGCGCCGCAAGTGCCGCGTTTACGTCCTGGCAAAACCCCGATGCCAACAGCCGCCTCCAAACCGTACCCTGCCTTGGCCATGCTGGCCGGGATCCTTTCCGCGTCGATCGCCCTCCTCGTGGATGCGGGGTGCGGGCACGCCCCGGACACCCCGCCCGCGGCGGCTCCCCCGGCCAAGGTGGCCTTCAACCGCGACATCCAGCCGATCCTAGCCGAGAACTGCTACGGCTGCCACGGGCCGGATCCGGGCTCCCGCAAGGCCGGCCTGCGCCTTGACAGGCCGGAGTTCGTCTTCGTGCAGCGCGGCAAGTTCGGCCCGGCAATCGTCGCCGGCCACGCCGACGCAAGCCCGCTGGTCAAGCGCGTCGAGTCGAGGCAGGAGAAGGAGATGATGCCGCCGCCCGAGGCGCACAAGACCCTGAGGGCCGAGGAGATCGCCCGCCTCCGCCGCTGGGTCGCCGAGGGGGCGCGCTACGAGGAGCACTGGGCCTTCATCACCCCGGCGGCCCCGCCTCCCCCGCCCGTCCCGGGGGCGCCCGCGGGCTCAGTCCGGAACGAGGTGGACGCCTTCATCGTCGCCAGGCTCCAGAAGGAGCACCTGCTTCCCTCACCTGAGGCCGAGCGGCGCACGCTCGCCCGGCGGGTGACGCTCGACCTGACGGGCGTCCCGCCAAGCCCCGCCGAGGTCGACGCCTTCCTTGCCGACGCCGCCCCGGGCGCCTACGAGCGGCTCGTGGACAGGCTGCTCGCCAGCCCGCGCTTCGGCGAGCACAGGGCCCACTACTGGCTGGACTATGTGCGCTACGCCGACACCCACGGGATCCATTTCGACAACTCGAGGGCCATCTGGCCCTACCGCGACTACGTCATCCGCTCCTACAACTCCAACAAGCCCTTCGACCAGTTCATTCGCGAGCAGCTGGCGGGCGACCTGATACCGGCCTCAAGCTGGGACCAGCTGGTGGCCACGGGCTTCATGCGGTGCAACCTGACCACGAACGAGGGCGGCGACATTCCCGAGGAGACGTACGTCAACCAGACGCGCGACCGGGTGGAGACCTTCGGCGTTGCGCTTCTGGGCCTCACCACGGGGTGCGCGGCCTGCCACGACCACAAGTTCGACCCGATCTCCCAGCGCGACTTCTACGGGCTCGCGGCCTACCTGAACAACACTGCGGAGAAATCCTGGGACTCCAACGTCGCCGACCCGGCCCCCGTTGTGCGCCTGCCGCGGGACGAAGACAGGGCGAGTGCCGAGGTCGTCCTCTCCCGCCGCGCCGAGCTCCAGAGGGAGCTCTCCGCGCGGCGCGCCCGGGAGACGGCCCTCGCGAAGGAGTGGATCGACGGCGGCCACGGCCCCGTGCCCGTGAAGGCCGACGGCCTCGAATTGCGGCTTCGCCTCGACGAGGGCCACGGCGACGTCGTCGCAAACACGGCACCGGGCGCCGCTCCCCGCGAGTTCAAGGCGGACACCAACCCGCTCGTCTGGGGCGAGGACTCCTGGCTGTGGCCCTCCATGCGGATGGACATCCTCACCCGCCTGCGCCTCGGGGCGCTCGGCGCGGTGGAGGCGAACGAGGCGTTCTCGGCGGGATCCTGGCTCATGCTCCGCGAGAAGCCGGGCAATATCGCCACCGGCGACGGCTCGCTCCTCTCGCGGATGGGCGACGAGGCGCGCGCCGGCGGGGCGGGCTGGGAGATCTACCAGAAGGACCTTCATTTCGTGGTGAACCTCGTGCCCTCCCCCGAGGCTGCGCCCCCCGCGCCGGCCAAGGCGGTCGAACCCGGGTCCAAGCAGGAGGCTCCCCCCACCCGCGGCCTGTCGGTCGCCACGCGCGACGCCTATTCCAGGGACGAGTGGCTCCACGTCTTCTTCACCTATGACGGCTCCCGCCAGGCCTCCGGCATAAAGATCTACGTGAACGGTGCGCCGGTCGAAACCGCCACCCGCGCCGACGCGCTCTCGGCAACGGCGTCCCTCCACACGGACGCCGCAATGCAGCTGGGCAGACGCGACGACTTCGAGCCCATGCGCGAGACGCGCTTCCAGGACGTGAGGTTCTACCGCCGGGCGCTGGAGCCCGCGGAGGTCGCCCGCCTTCCCTTCGAGGACGTCGCCGCGGAGGTCGTCGCGGCGAAGCCCGACCCCGCACAGTGGACGAGGGACGAGGCCTTTGTCGTGGCCGACCGGTGGTACCTCGGGGAGGTCGACCCCGTATCGCGCAAACTCGCGGCCGCCGTGTCGGCCCACACCGCCGCCCTCGAGGCCCTGACGAAGGACGGCGACCCTTCCCTCGTGGCGGTCGAGAGGCCCTCGCCCGCGTACGCCGACATCCTGAGGCGAGGGGACTACTACTCGCGGGTCGAGCGCGTCGGGCCCTCGACGCCCCACTTCCTTCCCCCGCCGCCGGCCGGCGCCCCCCTCGACCGCCGGGGGCTCGCGGACTGGCTCGTCTCCCCCGCCCAGCCGCTCTTCCCGCGGGTGACGGTGAACCGGATGTGGCAGGAGGTCTTCGGGACGGGCCTGGTCGAGACCGCCGGCGACTTCGGGGTCATGGGCTCGAGGCCGTCCCACCCCGAGCTCCTTGACTGGCTCGCCGTCAGGTTCCGCGAGAGCGGCTGGGACGTGAAGGGACTCTACCGGCTGCTGGTGACGAGCGCGACCTACCGGCAGTCGGCCTCGGTCACTCAGGAGGGACTTGCCCGCGACCCGGCCAACCGGCTCCTTTCCCGGGGACCCCGGCTCAGGATGGACGCCGAGATGCTCCGGGACAGCGCGCTCAGCGTCTCGGGCCTCCTGGTCGAGAAGATCGGGGGCCCCTCCGTCAAGCCCTACCAGCCCCCAGGCCTTTGGGAGGAGGTCGCGATGCCCGAGTCGAACACGAAGACCTACGTCCCGGACAAGGGCGAGGGCCTCTACCGCCGCAGCGTCTACACGTTCTGGAAGCGGGGCTCGATGCCGCCGAGCATGGAGGCCTTCGACGCCCCGTCCAGGGAGTCCGCCTGCACCCGCAGGGTGCGCACGAACACGCCGCTGCAGGCGTTCGTCACCATGAACGACCCCCAGTGGCTCGAGGCGGCGAGGCACCTTGCGGAGCATGCCCTGCACGCCTCACCACGGCAGGAGGAGCGCCTGTCCTACATGGCCCGGATGGCGCTCTCCCGCCCCCTCGACCCGCGCGAGGCGGCCGTCCTCAAGAAATCCCTCGAGAGGTTCGGCGCCGAATTCGGCGCGAGGCCTGCCGACGCGCGCCAGTTCCTGGCGGTGGGCGACTCGCCCGCCGACCCCTCCCTGGATCCGTCCGAGCTCGCCGCCTGGACCGTCGCCGCCAGCCAGTTCCTTAACCTCGACGAGTTCCTCACAAAATAACGCCACCATGCCCGCAGCACCCCACCCCGAAGGCACCGATCCCTGCTCCGATCACGGCGGGGAGGGCCCGACGGTGCTCGACCTCCCGAACGTGCCGATGGCGCTCAAGCGCGAATGGCTCGAGGCGGAGACGCGCCGCCATTTCCTCGCCCGGGGCTCCAAGGCGCTCGCGTGGGCCGGCCTCGCCACGCTCCTCGGCCGGAGCGCGCCCCACCTGCTCGCGGACACCTCCGCCCTTCCCGACAGGAGGCCGCACTTCGCCCCCAAGGCCAAGCGCGCGATCTACCTCTTCATGGCCGGGGCGCCGTCGCAGTTCGAGACCTGGGACTACAAGCCGAAGCTGTCGGGCATGTTCGCCCAGAACCTGCCCGAGTCGGTGCGCGGCGGCCAGGTGCTCACGGGCATGACCGCAAGCCAGGCGGGGCTGCCCATCGCCCCGAGCCTCTTCAAGTTCAGCCAGCAGGGGCGGTCGGGACAGTGGGTCTCCGAGCTCTTCCCCCACACGGGCAAGGTCGTCGACGAGCTATGCGTGATCAAGTCGCTCTACACGGAGGCCATCAACCACGAGCCGGCGATCCTGACCATGACAACGGGAAACATGTTCCCCGGCAGGCCCTCCCTGGGCTCGTGGCTCGCCTACGGGCTGGGCGCCATCAACGAGGAGCTCCCGACGTTCGTCGTGATGACCTCGAAGATGCCGGTGAAGCAGAACGTGCAGGCGCTCTCGAACCGCCTGTGGTCGTCGGGTTTCCTCTCCCCGGAATACGCCGCGGTGGCGCTCCGCTCGGGAAGCGAGCCGGTCCTCTACCTCAAGGATCCCAGGGGGCTCTCGAGGGACATGCGCCAGGCGATGATTTCCGGCGTGAGCGAGCTCAACCGCCAGCTCTTCGAGCGCGTCGGCGATCCGGAGATCAACACCCGGATATCCCAATACGAGATGGCATTCCGGATGCAGGCGTCCGTGCCGGACCTGAGCGACTTCTCGGACGAGCCGGCCTCCACGTGGGACCTCTACGGCCCGAAGGCGAGGGAGCCCGGAACGTTCGCCTACAACTGCCTGATGGCACGCCGCCTGGCGGAGCGGGGGGTGCGCTTCACGCAGATCTTCCTTCGCACATGGGACAACCATACCAACCTGCCCGCCGGCATCCGCGCCATGTGCGAGGACTCCGACCGGCCGACGTACGGCCTCATCACCGACCTCAAGCGCCGGGGGATGCTTGACGACACGCTGGTCGTCTGGGGGGGCGAGTTTGGCAGGACGGTCTATTCCCAGGGAACGCTCACCGCGGACAACTACGGGAGGGACCACCACCCGAGGTGCTTCAGCATGTGGATGTGCGGCGCCGGCACCAAGCCCGGGATGACCTACGGCGAGACCGACGACTTCTCCTACAACATCGTCAAGGACCCGGTGCACGTGCGCGACCTGCACGCCACCATCCTCCACCAGTTCGGGTTCGACCACAACAAGCTCACGTTCAAGTCCCAGGGGCTCGACCAGAAGCTGACGGGCGTGCTCCCGGCGCGCGTGATCCCCGAGGTCCTGGCCTGAGGCGAAGCATGCGATCCCCGGGACTCCTCCTCCTCGCCGCCCTTGCCTGCTCGGCCGAGCCCGCGACGTTCGACGGCCGCGTCGCGCAGGTCCTCAGGGACAACTGCTCGCAGTGCCACGGGGAACGCAAGCAGAAGGCCGGGCTGCGCCTCGACAGCCATGCCGCGGTGCTCCTGGGCTCAAAGGATGGCCCCGTCGTGGAGCCCGGGAACGTCGGCGCGAGCGAGCTCGCCCGCCGCATCTCGCTCTCGCCGCTGGATGACGACTTCATGCCCTCGGGCGAACACCCGCCCCTTTCCCCCTCCGAGATCTCGCTCCTGAAGGCCTGGATCGCCGCGGGCGCCCCCGCCACGACCCCCTTTGACAGCCCGGCCATGGAGCCCGCGGCCGCCCCCCCGCCGGCCGCCCCGGACTACGGGCCCCGGCTCGCCCTGGCCCGTGCGCTGGCCGGGGAGCTCGGCGTCACGCTTGTGCCCCGGTCGCGGATCCAGACCGACGGCCTCATCCTGCGGACGGCGGGAGCCCCCTCGAGGTGCGACGACCAGGCTCTCGCCCGGCTGGCCCCCGTCTCCGACCTGATCGTCGAGGCCGAGCTCGCGCGCACGCGCGTCACCGACAAGGGCATGGAGGCGGTCGGCGCCTGGAAGAACCTCCGGCGCCTCGACGTCACGCGCACTGCGGTGACCTCGGACGGCCTGGCCTTCCTGGCGCCGCTCCAGCTCCTCGAGAGCCTGAACCTCACGCAGACGAGGGTCGACGGCCGGGGCCTCGCCCTGGCCAGGAAGTTCCCAGCGCTCCGGCGCATCTGGGCGTTCGAGGGCCCCTGACGGGCGCGGCCCCAGAGGGGTCAGGCCCCGAACGAGCGAGCCGCGGCCACGAGGGCCTCGGCCGTGACGCCGAGCTCCTTGTAGATCGCGGGGGCGGGGGCGCTCAGGCCGAAGCGGTCGATCCCGACCGTCTTTCCATCGAGGCCGACGTACTTGCGCCACAGCGCGGTCACCCCCGCCTCGATCGAAATGCGCTTGCGGCAGGAGGCCGGCAGGATGCTCTCGCGGTACTCCGCGGGCTGACGGTCGAAGATCTCGAACGACGGGATGGAGACGACGCGTGTCGCCGATCCGAGCTCCCTGGCTGCCGCGAGCGCGAGCGCGAGCTCGCTGCCGGTCGCCAGGAGGATCGTCTCGAGGGGCGCGGTCTCCTGCACGGCGACGTAGGCGCCCTTCAGGACGCCGGCCCGCCTGATGTGGGGAGGGATCTCGTTGAGGACGGGCACGGCCTGCCGGCTGAGCGCGATGAGCGTCGGCCCGTCGGTGCGCTCAAGGGCGGCGGCGAAGGCCCCGGCGGTCTCCTCCGGGTCGGCCGGCCGGATGACCTCCATGTTGGGGATCAGCCGGAGCGCCGAGACCGTCTCGACGGGCTCGTGGGTCGGGCCGTCCTCGCCCACACCGATCGAGTCATGCGTGTAGATGTAGATGACAGGGAGCTTGGAGAGCGCCGCGAGGCGCATCGGCGGCCGGGAGTAGTCCGCGAATACCAGGAACGTGGCGATCGAGGGGCGGAAGAGGCCGTCGTAGGCGATCCCGTTGGCGATCGCGGCCATGCCGTGCTCGCGGATCCCGAACCGGATGTTGCGCCCCGAGCGGTTCGTCGGGTCAAAGTCCTTGTCGGCGGCGATGTAGTTGAGGGTCGAGCCGTAGAGGTCGGCGCTGCCGCCCACCAGGAGCGGCAGCTCCGCGGCGACCGGCTGGAGGACGTCGCGACCGGCCATGCGGGTGCCTCCCAGCTTCACGTCGGGGGCAAAGAGGGGGATCTTCGAGAGGAGGTGCGCCGCGCTCGGCTTCACGCCCGCCGAGTCCAGGAGCGCCGCCCTGTCGGGGTTCGCCGCGCGCCAGGCCTTGAACTGCCTGTGCCAGCGGTTGCACGCGCGGACCTGCCTGCGCTTGTGGTCCGCAAAATACGCCGTCACGTCGCCGCTGACATAGAAGTGCTGGTCGGCCGGCAGCCCGAGCCCCGCCCTCGCGGAATCGGCAAACTTGGCGCCGCCCTCCCCGTGCCCCTTCTGGGTGCCCTGCACCTCGGGGATGCCCTTGGCGATGATCGTTCTGGCGATGATCAGCTGCGGCTTGCCGCTCTTCGCCTTCTTCGCGCGGTTGAAGGCCTTCAGGAAGCCCGGCATGTCGTAGCCGTCCACGGTCTGCACGTCCCATTCGATGGCCTTGAACCTCAGGGCGGTGTTCTCGCTCTGCGTCTTGGCCGCCATCGCGTCGAGCGTCACGTCGTTCGAGTCGTAGATGAGGATCAGGTTCTCGAGCTTCTGGTGCCCCGCGAACTCGACCGCCTCCATCGCGACGCCCTCCTGCATGCACCCGTCGCCCGCGAGGCAGACCACGTGGTGGTCGAAGATCGCGTGCTCGGGGGTGTTGAAGCGCGCCGCGGCCATCTGACCCGCGACCGCCATGCCGACCGAGTTCCCGACGCCCTGGCCGAGAGGCCCGGTCGTCGCCTCGACGCCCGGCGTCTCGCGGAACTCGGGGTGGCCGGGGGTGATGCTGTGCAGGCTCCGGAACTTGGCGACCTGCTCCATCGGGATGTCAAAGCCGGCCATGTGAAGCCAGGCGTAGAGGAACATGCTCCCGTGCCCTGCGGAGAGGACGAAGCGGTCGCGGTTGAGCCACCGGGGCTCGTCGGGATTGAGGGAAAGCGCGTGGCCGAACAGGACGGCCCCGATTTCCGCGCAGCCCAGCGGCAGGCCGAGGTGGCCCGAGGAGCAGGCGTGAACCGCGTCGATTGCGAGGCCGCGGGCCTGGTTTGAGGCCTTTGCGAGAACTTCAGTTTGAAGGGTCATCGGGAAAATTCCGTCAACTCCTACGCCCTGGATTCCCCGCGGGGAAGCAGAAACGCGCTAAATTTGGAACGCGCTCAGCGGGCCGCAGGGGCCGGGGAGGCCTCCTCGGCACGGCGCGTCTTAACCGTCACCGCCACAGCGGCCTTGCCGGTGCGGTTGCGCAGGTAATAGAGGCGCGCCTTCATCGGCTTCGAGTCGAGCTCGATCTCGATCTTCTCGATGTTCGGGGAATTGACCGGGAAGACGCGCTCGACGCCCTCGCCGTAGCTTATCCTGCGGACCGTGAAGGTCTCGTGGATTCCGGCGCCCTTGCGGGCGATCACGATGCCCGAGAAGACCTGGATCCGCTCCTTGTCGCCCTCGCGGACCTTTGTGTGCACGCGCACGCCGTCGCCGACTTTGAACGGCGGGTTGTCTTTCTTCACCTGGCTGTCGGTGACTTCCTTGATGATCGGGTTCATGGCTTTAGCCTTGTTTGTGTTTGATTTTAAATTACTTAAGCAGGTCCGGGCGTACGATTCTGGTCTTTTCCAGGGCACGTGCGGCCCGCCATTTCTCGATCTCGGCATGGTTGCCGGAAAGGAGGACTTCCGGCACGGACATGCCCCGAAATTCGGCGGGACGCGTGTATTGAGGAAAGTCGAGCAACTTGCCGGTGAAAGATTCGTGCGTCAACGACTTTTCCTCCCCGAGGACCCCGGGGATGAAGCGGCTGAGCGCGTCGATGACGACGGCTGCCGCAAGGGTGCCGTTCGTGAGCACGTAGTCCCCTATGCTGAGCTCCAGGTCTATCGCCGTGTCGCGGATCCTCTGGTCGATCCCCTCGTAGTGCCCGCTAAGGAGGATCAAGTGCGCCTCCCTGGAGAGGCTGGATGCCAGGGCCGAGGTGAACGGCACCCCGTCCGGCGTCAGGTAGATCCTCCTGCAGCCCGGTGTCTGCAACTGCTCTATGGCGGCCACGACCGGCTCGGGCTTCATCACCATCCCGGCGCCGCCGCCAAAGGGCCTGTCGTCGGCGGTGCGGTGCTTGTCGGTCGTCCAGGCCCTCAGGTCGTGGACGGTGACGGTCAGGAGCTCCTTCTCAAGGCCCCTGCCCAGGATGCTCTCGGCGAGGAAGCCGTCGAGCATCCTCGGAAACAGGGTCAGTACGTCGATGCGGGGCATCTTGCCCCTCCCTTCCACGAGGCCCGCGCCTCAGGTCGCCGCCGGGGCGCTCGCGGCCTCCGTGGCGGTTGCGGCCGCCTCGGGCGCCTTTGTGGCGCCGCGGCGTGCCCGCTTGATGATGGAATGAAGCGTGTCGCTCGGCTTCGCGCCCTTGGAGATCCAGTAGTCGACGCGGTCGAGCCTGATGTTGACCTGCTGGGCCTTCGTGCGCGGGTCGTAGGTCCCGAGCGTCTCGACGGCGTCGCCATCGCGGCGCGAGCGCGTCTCAGCGACGACGATGCGGTAGTGCGGCTGGTGCGTGGCGCCGATGCGGGAGAGGCGGATTTTGAGTGCCATGAAAGGGAATTATCGCGTGGGTTCTACTTGGAAAAGGGGCTGATAACACCTGTGGCCAGACCTCTTGTCAAGCGACTATGGCCGCCCGGATCGGGCGAATCCCCCGGTCGATCCGCCAAACAGATCCTTGATGGCGGAAACGGCCCCCGAGGGGGTCGTCGCGTAAATAGACGTAGATTCGGAAATTGATGTGCCACCCGGAACCGGCCATATAGTAAGGCGATGTGCAATTCCTGCCTATGATGACGCCCGTCGAAGGGGTCGGCCCGCGCCTGCGAGGCTCCACCCTTGCGATCACGCGTTCGGGCACGTGTTTGGCCGTGCTTCTGCTGTCGGCGCTGAGCCTTCGAGCCTCCGAGGCTGCCTCGACGAGGATGGTCATTTGCAGTCGAGACGAGGCGACGACGGCGCTCACGATAGCGTTCCAATTGCCCGGCTCGACATCTTCCCAGCAGGGCTATTTTGTGAGGCCGTACCGGACGGGCGACCGGGATCCCCCGCTATCGACCCCATCAACCGCCACCGACCCTATGGGCACCGTGGTTTCATCGGTGACGGCATTCGGGACGACCGAGGTCACGTACACCGTGAGGCAGGTCCCCGGCCCGGACCGGTTGAACCCATACCAGGCCGTCATCCACGCCCCGTATTGCCAGAACACCTCGGGAACGGTCGACGGCACCCGGTTCGATGTTACGTGGACTCCGTTCATCGACAACGGCGCCCCATACCCGTTCGACGATTCCTCGAAAAGCTCGTTCTTCGACGGCGGTAGAGGGGTGTCCCAACCCGAAATAAACTCGGCATATATTTCGGAAAAGGAGCTGATCATGATGCCCCACGACGGACGCCTCCTCCACGATGTCGATCACGACTCGGGGATGGGCCACGGTGCCTGGATCAGGTTCCAGGCCAAGGGCCCGACCGGCGAGGTTGTCCAGCAATACCGGATTCAGGTCATCGAAGATCCCAAGGGGCACCTCGGGATTGCCAAATTCGCCGAGGCGGAAGTCGAGGCAATGTGCGCGCCGTACCTCACGAGCTCACTGGAGGATGCGTGCGCGGTGCAGACCCTAAAGAGGCCCCCGGGCGACGTCTATTACTGCCTCCTGAGCAATGCGGCCTTCGCGAAAGGCCGAGAGCATATCGCGTCGCAGTTCCGCTACCTTTTCCTCGGGGTCTTCCGCATCAGCGACAGCGTGGCCGTCGTTGTCGGAAACCTGAGCGAGAAGGACGACGTCAACTACCGGATGATGATGGAGGCGCTGGGAAAGATTTCCACCTTGCCTGTCGTAAACGGGCCCGGCCCAGAAGCAACCCCGTGACCGGGCGCGAACTCCCTGTGAAATTGAGCCGAATGCCCGCAATCCAAAGATTGTTTCCGGCACCCATTCGGAGCTTCCTCGTCGGCCTCGCGTGCCTCCTCGTTATCGCACAAGAGGGATGCCTGAGTGTTCCTACGGAAGGGGCCGTGCGGACCCACGCGCTTGCATTCGGCGCGATCCTAGACTCGCAGAATGGGCATCCCCACAGCCGCCTGCTGCCTGAGATGACCCCTGCCCAGCGCGAGGAATATGTGCGTAGGGAAAGGGAACTCCTCGGCACCTCGTGGGATGTCCACAGCCGCGAGGACCTTCTTGACATGCTCGAAAAGCTCCAGAGCGGCGATTTCGGCCAGAGGCGCTCCTTCTGGGACCTGCGGCAGCGCCTCCTTGAGGGTCGGACCGAGAACTACCTCAAGTTGATAAACGAAGCGCAGGCTCGAGATCAGAGCGGCGCCCGCGCATTCTTCGTGGCGACCCACCTCGGGCCCTTCCACGGCCGAACGCTTCCCATCACCTCCTGGGATTTCGGAAGGTATATCAACCTTTGCCGCTGGGGCGTCCTCTCCGAATGGCTCACGGAGCAGGAGGCTTGGGAACGGATCCTCCCGGCGGCTCGCCTGCTCCAGGCATCCTACGCGTCCTGGGACGACTTTTCCGCCGACTACTTCATGGGCCGTAACTTCTGGAGGCAGCAGTCCGGAGCCGAGAATGATGCCGTCCGATACACCGTGGCCATCCTCAAGAATCCGCCGAACGGCCTCTGGTCGACAATTCCCTGGAGCGAATCTCTCGGTGAGGGTAAGGTGCTGCAGGACACGCTGGCGACGAAGCTCCTCGACCACTATTCCGACCCGGATCCGAACAGAGTCTCGCTGGATCACTTACCCAACCAGAACCCGCTGGAAGTCGTGATCCGGGCGAGTGTCGATTCCAAATAGGAATTCCACCAGGAGTGGGCAGGTGTCCCCACTTTAAGATTCTGTCGGTTCGGCGTATCCCGCGGAAATGCGCGCATCGGGATTGTGTCGCCGCCGGGGCCGCCCGATCATGTACCCCGCCGCGTGGCACCCCGCCCTCTCAGCACCCTCCCAATCAGGTTCGCCCGGTCGCTCGCCGCCTCGGCGGCCCTCGCCTGCGTTGCCGCGCTTGGCCAGGGCGTCGACAAGCCCATTCTGTACAACTACATGGAGGGCGACGGGGGCATCGAGCTCGACCGGACGATAAAGGAGGCCTACGGCGCGCGCTACACCATCGTGGACACGACGAGGGCCGATGGGTACGCGGAGCCGGTGCCCGTCGCCGGAGAGATGCCCAAGCCGCCGGTCAACGGGCAGGGGCAGAGGATGGCCGGGTACGTCCTCGTGGTCTTCGTCGTCACGCGCGACGGACTGGTCACGGACCCCCGGGTGATCAAGTCGACCCATGACGACCTCAGGAATGCGAGCCTGGCCGCAATGGCCGGATGGCGATTCAAGCCGGGAACGCTCAGGGGAGCCGCGATCGCGACGTCCGCCGCCCAGGAGTTCACCTTCGGCCCGGTGGACGTGTCGAACGGCTACGAGAGGGTCCACATCGCCGTGTACCAGACGCTCGACATCCTTGTGAACCGCATGCCGCCCAAGGAGGCCGTGTCGGCCTACGTCGCACAGCTCGAGGCCGTGGCGCACAATTTCTTCGTCGGCGTCGGGACGCCCGAGACCCTGCATATCGTGGTCGTCACGCGGCCCGGCCGCCGCTCACGCGTCTGGCTCGTCTCCTCGGCCCGCCCGGGGAATTCGGCCGCGCTCGAGCCCCTGCGAAAGCTCCTCGAGGCCGTGCCCGCGCTCGAGGCCCGCGGAGGCCCGATCATGATCGCCTTGTCGGGGACGATTGCAGGCGGGGACGGGAAGGAGCCGCTGGACGGCGCCGACTACCGCCCCCCGATACCCGGGGAATGGCGCGAGCTCGCGGCGAGCCTCCCGGACCCGCCGCCGTACTCCTCGGACGCGTTCCTGGACAGGCTCTGGCCCGACCCCAAATGAGGGCGCGGGAGGGCCTTTGCGGTTGACCGCCGGGGCGCCGCGGCAGAGCGTGGGCCCTCCATGCTCAAAGCAGGCATCGTAGGTCTCCCCAACGTGGGCAAGTCCACGCTCTTCAACGCCCTCACCCGGTCGCGGAAGGCCGAGGCCGCCAACTACCCGTTCTGCACGATCGACCCCAACGTTGGGGTGGTGACCGTGCCCGACGAACGCCTCGCGGTGCTCCAGAAGATCGCCAAGACGGGGGTCGTCATCCCGGCGGCCATCGAGTTCGTGGACATCGCCGGGCTGGTCGCGGGGGCCAGCAAGGGCGAGGGCCTGGGCAACCAGTTCCTCGCGACCATCCGGGAGGTGGACGCGATCGTGCACGTCGTGCGCTGCTTCGTGGACGAGGACGTCGTCCACACCATGGGGTCGGTGGACCCGGTCCGGGACATCGAGGTGGTGACGACCGAGCTCGTCCTCTCCGACCTGGAGGCCGTGCAGAAGCGCCTGGACAAGACCCAGAAGAAGGCGAAGGGCGGCGACAAGGAGGCCCACGCCGAGGTGGTCCTGATGGAGCGCCTCATTCCCCACCTCAACTCGAACAAGCCGGCCAACATCCTGCCCGCGACCGAGGACGAGGTGAAGCTCCTCAAGCTCTTCCAGCTCCTGACGGCCAAGCCCGTCATCTACGCCTGCAACGTCGCCGAGAGCGACCTGGCAACCGCCGAGCAGAATCCCTTCGTCCAGAAGGTCGCCGAGTTCGTGCGCGCGCACCACGACGCGGCCTATGTCCCGATCAGCGCCCGGATCGAGTCGGAGCTGATAGACCTGGCCCCCGACGAGGCGACGGCCTTCCTCAAGGACCTCGGGGTCGACGACTCGGGCGTCTCGTCGCTCATCAGGGCCACCTACGCCCTCCTCGGCCTGCAGACCTACTTCACCGCGGGGGAGAAGGAGGTGCGAGCCTGGACGATCAAGAAGGGGTGGAAGGCCCCCCAGGCCGCCGGCGTCATCCATACCGACTTCGAGAAGGGCTTCATCAAGGCGGAGGTCGTATCCTATGCCGACCTCTCGAAGCTTGGGAGCGTCGCCGCGGCGCGCGAGGCGGGAAAATACCGGCTCGAGGGCAAGGAATACCTCTTCGCGGACGGGGACGTGGCGCTCTTCAGGTTCAACACCTGAGGGCCAGCTTCCCGGGGGAAATCGAGTACAGCGCGGGGGTCGGTTTCGGCCTCACGCGGGGTTCCGACCCCCTCATCTTCAAGCTAAACCTCGAGCTGGAGAGGTTCGTCGGGGCGATAGTGAGGAGAGCGTCCTCCGACGGCGGCTGGTTCCTCTAGCAGCAGGGCTACCTGCCGACCGCGATCCCGGCCGCGGCCAGCTCATGCCGAATCCGCCGGGCTAGCACAGCCGCCCCCGGGCCGTCGCCGTGGATGCAGATCGTCTGCGCGTTGACGGGGATCTCCCCTCCGTCGATCGTGGGCGCGAGGCCGTCCCTTGCGATCCGCAGGGCCTGCCTCGCCGCGGCGTCCGCGTCGCCAATGACCCCGCCCGGCTCGGAGCGGGGCGCGAGGGAGCCGTCGCGCATGTAGGAGCGGTCGGCGAACGCCTCGCCGAGGACCCGCAGGCCGGCCTCCCGCCCCACCGACGCGAGCGCGCTCCCGGCCATGGCGAAGAGCTCCCAGGGTTCGCCCGACTGCGCCCCGTCCTCGACGAGCGCGGCCACGACCGCCCTCGAGAGGGCGCCGTCCCTGGAGACCATCGTGTAGAGCGCCCCGTGGAGCTTCACGTGCCCCACCCTCGCGCCGAACCCGCCGGCCACCCGCCGCAGGGCCTGGGCCTGGGCCACCACGAGCGCGGCGGCCTCCCTCGCAGAGACCGGGATCTCCCTCCTCCCGAAATGCTCCCTGTCCGCGAAGCCCGGGTGCGCGCCGATCGCGGCGCCGCTCCGGAGCGCAAGCTCAAGGGCGCGGCGCATCGTCGCCAGGTCGCCCGCGTGGGCTCCGCAGGAGATGTTGACCGAGGAGACGAGCGGGACGAGCTCCTCGTCCGCGCCGCATCCCTCCCCGACATCCGCGTTCAGGTCCACTGATGCGATTCGCTTCATGCTTTTTTGATCTTCTCCGCAAGCCCCTGGCGCAGGAGCGCCAGGCGGTGCTCCTCGGCGCGGGCGAGGGCGTGGGCCTGCGCCACGGTCGTCCGGGTGAACCTCACCGCATCCCCCGGGGCCACCTGCGCGAGGAGCGGGATGTCCGCCGACGCGACGTGGGCGATCCGGGGGTAGCCTCCGAGGGTCTGGGCGTCGGCCATCAGGACGATCGGGTTGCCGTCAGGGGGGACCTGGACCGCGCCCGGCGCCACGGCGCTCGAGACCAGCTCCTCGCCGGTGGTGCGCGAGATCGGCGGCCCCTCCAGCCGTATCCCCATGCGGTTCGACCGCGCCGTCACCAGGAACTTCTCCGTGTAGAGGGCGTCCCCGAACTCGGCGGCCTGCGAACCCGGTATGACCCGCACCGTGGGCTCCCTCGAGTACTGGGGGAGGATCCGCTCGTCGATGCTCCAGTGCCCCGAGAGGATCCGCTCGCTTGGGACGGAGCGGATCACGTCCCCGTCGCGCAGCGCCCGCCCCTCGAATCCCCCGAAGCCCCCGGGCAGGAACGTCCCGCGGCCCCCCATGACCGCCTCGACGGCGAACCCGCCGCAGATCGAGAGGTAGGCCCGGCAGCCCTGCAGGCGGGGCCCGAACTTCAGGGTGTCGCCCCCGCACACCCGGAACGGCCTCCAAGCGGGGACCCCCTCGAAGCGCGCGCCGCAGACCGCGATCCACGCGTCCTGGGCGAATTCGAGCTCAGGGGCGGTGAGCGTGATCTCGAGGGCCGGCTGGTCCTCGGCGTTGCCGACGAGGAGGTTGGCGAGCCTGAGAGCCACCGGGTCGACGGCCCCGCCGATCGGCACGCCCTCGGCAAGGTGGCCCCGGCGGCCCAGGTCC
The DNA here is from genome assembly GCA_003151495.1 of Opitutaceae bacterium. GTDB lineage: Bacteria > Verrucomicrobiota > Verrucomicrobiia > Opitutales > Opitutaceae > Palsa-1447. The sequence continues at coordinate 31,597 of PLXR01000140.1, read as the reverse complement.
TGGACCGTCGTCTGCATGCCGGCGTGGATCACCCTTATTTCCATGACTCGAACTCCTTCGCCGTGATCGGCCGGAACCGGACGCGGTCCCCGGGCCTAAGGAGGGACGCGGGCACCTCGCGGGGCCGGAACAGGGCGAGGGGCGTGCGTCCGACGATCTGCCAGCCACCCGGGGAGGCGATCGGGTAGACGCCGGTCTGGGAGCCGCCGATAGCGACGGAGCCGGCCGGCACCCGGGCGCGCGGGGTGTCCCGTCGCGGCGTGCGCAGCGGCTCGGGGAGCCCGCCGAGGTACGGGAAGCCCGGGGTGAACCCGATCGCATGGACCAGGTAGTCGGCCCCCGAGTGGAGCGAGGCGACGTCGTCGGCGCCCATCCGGCAGTGCTCTGCCACGAGCTCCATGTCGGGACCGTGCTCGCCGCCGTAGCACACCGGAACCTCGAGCTCCCGGGCCCCGAAGGCTCCCGGCGCCGCCTCCGGGCCCTTGGCGCACCCCTCCATGAGCCGGCACACGGCCTCGTACGCCCCCCCCGGGGCGTCCTGAAAGAGGGACGAGTCGTAGAAGACGGTGACCGAGGCGTAAGCCGGGACGATGTCGGTTATCCCCCTAGCCCCTGCCGCGGCGACCGCCTCCGCGAAATGGAGCACCGCGGCGAGCGTCGCCCGGTCGATCGCCGACCCCAGGGTCGCGACGACGGCCATGTCGCCAAGGGGTTCCAGCTTGAGCGTCATCGCTATCCTGCGCGCAGGAGCCTCTCCGCGTGCGCGATCGCGCTTCGGGCGTTTCGGTCGCCGAGCATGCGCGCGAGCTCCTCCACGCGCGCCTTCCGGTCCCCGTGGATCGGCTCGATCGTGACCTTTGCGCGGTCGCCCGACTGGTCCTTCCTCACCACGAAGTGGCTCGATGCCTGGGCGGCCACCTGGGGAAGGTGGGTGACGCAGAGAACCTGGTGGCGCTTCGCGACGGCGGCCATCCGCTCCCCCACGACGCTCCCGACCTCCCCGCCCACGTTGGCGTCGACCTCGTCGAAGACGAGCACCGGCACCGCGTCCAGGTCGGCGAGCACAGCCTTGAGCGCAAGCATCACCCTCGCCAGCTCGCCGCTCGAGGCGATCTTGCCGAGCGGCAGCGGGGCCTCCCCCACGTTCGGGGAGAAGAGGAACTCGCAGCCGCAGTCGCCCGAGGGCCCGAGGCCGGGCGCGTCGTTGATGCGGATCCGGAACTCGGCCTTGTCGAACCCGAGCTCGGCGATGCCGGCCGCCGCCGCCTTCGCAAGGCTCTTCGCCGCCTTCTCGCGCACCAGGCGGAGCGCCGACGCCGACGCCCTGGCCTCGCGCGCGGCGGCCTCGATCTGCCGGTCGAGCCGCGCGAGGGTCCCCTCGATGTCGCCCTGCATGGCCACCCGCCGGCGCATGGCCTCGCGGGCCTCGGCGACCGACCGCACGTCGGGCCCGTGGCGGCGCCTCGCCTCGAGCCACGCGTTCATCCGCTCCTCGAGCGGCCCATGCCCCTCGGGATCGGCCTGGATCTCCCGCCCGAGCGACCCGAATTCGGCGGCGAGGTCCGAGAGTTCCCCCGACACGGCCGCCATGCGCTCGGCAAGCTCCCGGCTCGCGGGGTCTATCGACTCGAGCTTGCGGGCCTCGCGGACGAGTGCCGCCACCTGCGAACCCGCGCCGTCGTCGCCCGCGAGCCCGGCCTCGAGCGCCGAGGCTAGGCCGGCGATCTCCTGGGCCCGGCTCATCCGCTGGAAGTCCCTCTCGAGGGCGGTGACCGCCTCCTCGGTAAGCTCGAGCCCGTCAAGCTTGGCGAGCTGGGCCTCGGTGAAGGCGAGCTCGTCGGGCGAGAGCCTGGCCTCGGACGCCATCCGCTCGCTCTCGGCCTGGAGGTCGCACCACGCCCTGTAGTGCGCCGAGTAGGCGGCGAGGGCCGGCGCCGCCCTGCCGAAGAGGTCCAGGAGCTCAAGCTGGCACGACTCCCTCAGTAGGCGCCTCGGCTCGCTCGGCCCGTGGAAGTCTATCCAGATCTCGCCCAGCCTCTGGAGCGCGGCAAGCGTCGCCAGCCCCCCGTTGACCGTGATCTTCGGCGCGCGCTCCCGCGGCACGCTGCGCTTGAGGAGAAGGAGGCCGTCCTCGCACTGGGGAAGCTCCAGCTCAGCCAGGAGCGCGTCGACCCTGCGCGGGTCGCCGAAGAAGAGGGACGCCTCGACCTCGCAGGCCGCCGCGCCCTGGCGAATGACCGCCTTGTCGGCGCGTTCGCCGGCGAGGAGCGAGAGGGCGCCTATCAGGATGCTCTTGCCCGCGCCGGTCTCCCCCGTGACCGCGGCGAACCCCGGGTCGAAATCCACGGAGACCTGCTCCAATAGGGCGAGGTTCTGTATGCGGAGCGACTGTAGCATGGTGATCGGCTTGGCCCTGGCGCGGCCCGGTTCAGACGGCGTCCTTTGGGAGGAGCGGCAGGAGCTGCTTGATATTCTGCACGGAGTCCCTGTGGCATACGAGCACGGCGTCGGCCGTCTCCACGACGACCAGGTCCCTGACCCCGCAGAGCGCGACCAGCCGCCCGTTGCTGACCGCGATCGTGTTGCCCGAGCCCACCTGCACGACCTGCCCCTTCGCGACGTTGCCCGCGGCGTCGGCCTTGAGGTGCTTTGGGAGCGCCGTCCACGACCCCACGTCGTCCCAGTCGAAGTCCGCGACGACGGTCGCGACCGACGACGCCTTCTCGAGGACCGCGTAGTCCACGGAGATCTTCGGCAGGAGCGCGAACCGCTCCCCAAGGTAGCGGGCCGGGTCGCCCGGCGGGAAATCCCTCACGAACGCGGCGAGCTCGGGGGCGCTGCGCTCGCACTCCGCGAGGAAGGTCCCGACGCCCCAGAGGAACATCCCGGCGTTCCAGGCGTAGCGCTTGCTCTCGAGGTACCCGCGCGCCGTCGGCTCGTCGGGCTTCTCCACGAATCTCCGGACCCGGAGCAGGCGGCTGCCCTCCGGCCCGGTCGCCAGGGGCTCGCCGAGCTCAAGGTACCCGAAGCCGGTCGCCGGGTGGGTCGGCGGGATCGCGAAGGTGAGGAGCTCGCCGCGCGCCCCCGGCCCCGCGCCGGCCCAGCGGAATGCCTGCGAGAGCTGCTCGGCGTAGCGCGCGGTGTTCCCGATGAGCGCGTCCGCCGGCAGGAGGGCGACGACCCCGTCCGGATCCCGGGAGCGGACGAGCCCGGTCGCCAGGGCCGCGGCCGGCGCGGTGTCCCTCTTGGCCGGCTCCGCTATGATCTGCGATGCGGGGAATCCGGGGAGCGCCGCGCGTATCCCGGAAATCTGCGCCTCATTGGTGAGGATCCAAGTGTTCCCGGGGGCGACGACTCCGGCGAGCCGCAGGATCGTCTCCTCAAGGAGCGTGCGCTCCGAGAACAGCCGCAGGAGGTGCTTCGGCGTGCTCGAGCGGCTCATGGGCCAGAACCGCTCTCCGCTTCCTCCGGCGATGATGCAGGCGTGGAACCTGGGGTCGGGTGTCATCTTTGTCCTGCAGAGGATCGTGCGCGAACGGGTCCGCGCCAAGCCGGAATGAAGCGCGCCGGGCGTTTTCCGGGGCCCTACGGGCGGACGACGATCTTACCGAACTGCCCGCCGCGCTCCATGAGCTCGAACGCCTCCGGCCCGCGGGCGAGCTCGAAGACCTCGCCGACGACGGGCCTCAGGGCGGCGCGGCGGGCGAAGCCCGCCATCGCCTCCCAGTCGGCGGGGCTGCCCATGGTCGAGCCGAGGATGGAGAGCTGCTTCCAGAACACCTTCCTGAGGACCAGCTCCGGGGTGTTGCCGCGGGTGGCGCCGAAGAGGACGATCCGTCCGCCCGGCGCGGCGAGGTCCACAAGGCTCCCGAAGCCGGGGCCGCCGGCGCTGTCGACGATGACGTCGAAGGGGCCCGGCGCCCCGGCGGCGGCCTCGGCCCACCCGTCCCTGTCGTAGCGGAATCCGCCCCTTGCCCCGAGGGCGACCGCGCGCGCGATCTTGTCTTCGGAGCTCGAGGTGACCCACACCTCGTTTCCCAGGGCGGCCGCGAACTGGAGCGCGAAGACGGCGACCCCTCCGCCGATCCCGGTCACGAGCACCCGCTCGCCCTCGGCCAGGCGCGCGCGGGAGACAAGCGCCCTCCAGGCCGTGAGGCCCGCAAGCGGGAGGGCCGCGGCCTCCTCCCATGAAAGATGTGCGGGCTTGGCCGAGAGCGCCCCCACCGGGACCGAGACCTTGTCGGCGAGGGTGCCGTCCCTCGGCAGGCCGAGGATCTGGAAGCCGGTACCCTGCGCTGCCTCCGACGGACCCCAGCCCGAGCCCGGGTTGAGGATCACCTCGCGGCCCACCCACCCGGCGTCGCAGCCCGGTCCCACGGATTCAACGACGCCCGCGCCGTCCGAGCCGGGGATGCAGGGGTACCTGAGACCGGCGTACTTGCCCTGCTTGATCCAGACGTCCCGGTGATTGAGCGCGGCCGCGCGCAGGCCGACGACCGCCTCGCCCGCGGCGGGCGCGGGATCGGCGACCTCGGCCACGCGCACCCTGCCTATGGACTCGATCTGGAGGGCGCGCATCGGGAGTCGGCGGGCCTAGACGTGGACGATCACATCCTCGTCCCTGAAGCGGACCTTGGGCTGCGAGGCGTACTTGTCGTCGGCCGCGCGGTAGCCCGCGGCGCCGGCGCAGAGCGTGGTGTAGCCCATTGCGGGGAGCCCGAGGATCTCGTCGTACTTCGCCGGCTCGAGGCCCTCCATGGGGCAGGTGTCGACGGCGAGCAGCGCCGCCGCCGCCATGAACTGCCCGAGCGCGATGTAGACCTGGCGGCCCATCCAGTGGTCGAGGTATCCCGAGGTGCCGGCGTTCCTGATGCTGCCGGTGATGATGTTCTCGTAGCCCTTCATGCTCTCCCGGGAGACGCCGCGCACCTCCGCGGTCCGCTCCATGAAGCGCTCCAGGTCCTTGAGGTCATAGCTCTTCCGCGCGGCGAAGACGACGAAGTGGGAGCAGTCCAGGGGCTGGCGCTGGCCCCACGAGGCCGCCGAGAGGCGCTCGCGGGTCGCCGGGTCCTGCACAACGACAAACTTCCAGGGCTGAAGGCCGTACGACGACGGGGCGAGGACGAGCGCCCTCTCGAGCGCCCCCCAGGTCTCGGCGGGGATCTTCCGCGGGGGGTCGAACTTCTTCGTGGCGTAGCGCCAGTTTAGCGCGTCGGTGACGGTCTTTGTCGGTACGGATTGCATTGGGATGGAACCAGAACGAGCGCCAGTCCGCCCAATTGTCAAAGCCTCGGTCGGAAAAAGCGACCGACAACGGGCGCCCGCGAGAGCATCGCCTCGAGGTCGTCCCGGCCCTCGATCCGAAGGATCCAGAGCGCGGCGGCGTAGGCCGCGATTCCCGACGGGACGAGCAGCGCAACCGCCGCCACGTCCCCTCCCCTTCCCAAGAGGCCCAGTGCCGGGAGCGCGCGCATGCCCCCTCCCACCACGGCGGCCATCACGGCGGTGCCGGCAAGCACCTTGCCGACGCTCGGGGCGAGGGGGGCGAGGTGCATCTCGGGGAGCCGGCGGACCAGCGCGCGGCCCAGGAGGAGCGTCTGGGCGATGATCGCCGTCGTGCTCGCCACCACGATCCCGATCACGCCGAGCCACCGGATGAGGACCAGGCTGACGCCGATGTTGATAAGGAAGTCGACCAGCGCAACGCGCACCGGCGTCCGGGTGTCCTTGACCGCGTAGAAGGCCCTCACGGTCAGGTTGACCACCGAGAAGAACGGCAGGCCGACCACCATGAGCGCCAGGAGGAGCGCCATCCTGTGGGCGTCGGCCGCGGTCCCCTGGCCGTGCATGTAGATCAGCCGGACAAGCGGTTCGCTGATCAGCGCGAGGCCGGCGGCGGCCGGCACGTTGATGATCAGGATAAGCCGGATCCCCTTCTGGAAATCCCCCGACATGGCCCGGAAGTCCCTCTTTGCGGCGTGGGCCGCGATCAGCGGGTAGATGACCGTCGACACGGCGACCGCGAACACGCCTATCGGGAATTCCATCAGCCTGTTGACGGTGTAGAGGTAGGTGACCGAGGAGTCGTCGAGCGAGAAGGCCAGCAGGCGCGAGACCGAGAAATTGATCTGGTAGATCGCCGTCCCGAAGATCCCCGGGGTCATGAGGAGCGCGATCTCCCGCACGCGCGGGGAGAGCCCCAGGTCGAACCTCGGGCGCCACCCCATGGCCACGAGCGTTCCCGCCGGCACGGCCATCTGCAGGAACCCCCCGGCGAGCACGCCCGCGCAGAGCCAGTGGACCTCGCCGAGGGGGGTGCCCGCGAAGTGCAGGCCCGCCCCTGCGAGCGTGGCGATCATCGCCAGGTTGAGCCAGATCGGGGAGAGGGCCGGCTCCACGAAGTGCTGGTGGACGTTGAGCGCAGCGCTGCACGCCGCGGCGAGGCTCACGAGCGCCAGGTACGGGAAGAGCAGCACCGCGAGGTCCGCCGCGACGTACCACTTCTCCTCGTGCCCGGCGACCAGGCGCGACTGGCTGAAGACGGCCGCGCAGAGCAGGACGAGCGCGCCGGTGATCACGAGCAGCCACGAGGCGACCTTTGAGAGGAGCCGGAACGTGCCCTCCCTGCCGTTCGCATGGAGCTCCTCCTGGAGCGTCGGCACGAAGGCCGCGGTCATGGACCCCTCGGCCAGGAGGCGCCGGAAGAGGTTGGGAAGGATGAAGGCCGTGAGGAAGGCCGAGTAGAGCCAGCCCGAGCCGAAGATCGCGAAGGCAAGGGAGTCGCGGACGAGCGCGAGCATCCGCGAGACGACGGTCAGGAACGAGACGACCCCGATGTTCTTGAGGCTCTTCGACACGAGGGCTGGGGCCCCGGCCTACGGCGTCTTCAGCCGGAGCATCGATCCCTCGAGCGCCACGTCGGAAAGCTTGGACCAGGAGGTCGCGATGTCGTCGGGGATCGGCTGGGCGAAGAGGAGCTTGCTGAGGATGAAGCTGTCGATGATGAGGAGCCTCTGGGCCGGGCATCCGCCGACATAGATCACCTCGGGCTCAAACCTGAAGATGCCGCCGTGCTTCTCGAACGTGCCGGATGCCTGGACGATGACCGAGCCGGTGAATCCGAAGATGCTGTAATTGACCGAGTCGCCAAACTGGATCTTCCCGCCGTGGATCCGCACGTTGAGCGTGCCGACGTCGATGGCCTTCTGGTCGGCGGGGGGAGGCGGAGCCTTGTCGCCCGGCTTGGCCGGGGCGGGCGGGGCGGCAGGCGCCTTGCTCACGCTCGCAATGTAGGCGTTGATCTCGCCCTCGGTGAGGGCGACCGTGAGGCCCTGGGTGAACTCGCGGTGCTTGCCCTCGATCGCGGCCGTTTTGCCGAAGTCCTTCGAGCCCTCGATGTAGTACACCGCCCCCGAGGGGGCGTCCTTGGGGATTTCCTTCACGGTCTGCACCGGCTTTGAGACGAGGTAGAAGGCCCCGAGCACGACGCCCAGGATGACGCTGAGCAGCGCGCCGAGCCCCACCTCGAGCCAGCTCGGGCCCTTCTGCGCTTTCTTGTTCTTGGACATCATGGGAGGAGTGTTATTTCTTTGGGGTGCTCGCCGGGGCCGGCGCGGCCTTCGGCGCGGCCTCGGCGGCCTTCGCCTTGGGTGCCTCGGGGCCCTTGGACTCGGCCGCCGCCGCCTTGGCCATGCCCTTGTTCTTGTAGTCGGTGATGTAGAATCCGCTCCCCTTGAATATGAGTCCCGCCCCCCCGCCGATCAGCCGCTTGAGCGCCGGTTTCTTGCACTTGGGGCATTTCGTCAGGGAAAGGTCGCGCATGGACTGGAACTGCTCGAAATGGTGACCGCACTTTGAACAGGCATACTCGTAGGTGGGCATCGGAGTGGACCGCGGTTATATGGGCCAACCCCACGGGTTTGGCGAGTTTGTTCTCGGCAGGGCAACCCCAATTCCGCTCACTTTGCGGGATGGATCACGCCGAGGAGCTCCGACACCTGGTATCTCGCGTGGAGGCGGGGATTGACCTCCTGCTGCCGCCGGCATCGGAGCCGTCCGTGCGCCTCCACGAGGCGATGCGCTACTCGATGACGGCCGGCGGAAAGCGCCTCCGCCCGGTGCTCGTCCTTTCCGCCTCGGGCCTCTTCGGGGGCGCCCGGGCGGCCGACCCCGTGCCGGCGGCCGTCGCCGTCGAGTGCGTGCACACCTACTCGCTCGTCCACGACGACCTGCCCTGCATGGACAACGACGACCTGCGGCGCGGCCGGCCGACGGCGCACAGGGCCTTTGACGAGGCCACCGCGATCCTCGCCGGCGACGCGCTCCTGACCCGGGCGTTCGGGATCCTCAGCGAGTCGTACGCCGGCGACCCAGCCCTCGCGGTCTCGCTCGTCTCGGAACTCGCGGGGGCCGCGGGGAGCCGGCGCCTGGTAGGCGGCCAGATGGAGGACCTCCTCGCGGAGCGCTCCCCGGGGGCGGGCGAGGACGCCCTGCGCTTCATCCACCTCAACAAGACGGCCGCGATGATCGAGGCCTCGCTCGCGATGGGCGGCCTGTGCGCGGGGGCCCCGGAGGGGGCGGTCGGCACGCTGCGCGAGGCGGGCAGGGAGCTCGGCCTGGCCTTCCAGGTGGTGGACGACATCCTCGACGCCACCGCCGACACCGCGACCCTCGGGAAGACGGCCGGCAAGGACGCAAGGGCGGGAAAGGCCACCTATGTGTCCGTTCTCGGGCTCGAGGCCGCGCGCCGGGTGGCGCGCGAGCGCTCGGACCGTGCTATCGAGGCCCTCCGGCGCCTGCCGGGCGACTCGGGCTTCCTCACATGGCTCGCCGAGGGCCTCGTCGGGCGCACCCACTAACCATTGCAAATTCCCGGATGATCGGGTGACGTGGGCCTGTCCGCCCCACATGCCCCGACTCGCCCCGCACGCCGCCGCGCTCCTGCTGGCCCTTGCGCTCCCCGTCCCCGCGCCCGCGGCCGTGACGAGGGACCAGGTGCTTGACGCAATCCGCACCTTCGAGGCCAACGCCGCCGGGGGGCTCGATGCCTCGAAGCCCGCGGCGGAGAAGAACGACACGGTCGCCCGGGCCTCGAACACGATCCTCAGGTTCTCCCTTGAGAGCGACGATGTCGTCGTCGACCTGGGCGCCGACTCGGTCCCCTGGTGCGACGTGAAGAAGGGGATCTCCGAGCTCTCGAACTCGGGCGAGCGCGGGCTCCTCCTGGCCGCCTACCTCTCCGGGTGCGTCAAGGCCCAGCTCGGCTCGGGCAAGAAGGACCCGAACCCCTACGCCGGGTGGTCCGCGATGCTGGGGGTCTACCGGGCGATGAGGCTGCGGGAGGCGGTGACGATCCCCGAGGTCGAGGCGCTCCTCGCCCGCCAGGTCGACGGAACGCTCGAGGCGTACGCGGCCGAGGCGGCGAGGCGCTCCGCCGAGAGCCTGAGGAAGAAGTACGGGCCGCCGGCCTCCGGGCAAAAGTAGCCCCTTGCGGGAGCTGTCAGGAGGCCGCAGCGGCCGCCTTCACGAGCTCCACGAAGCTGCGCGCCTCAAGGCTGGCGCCCCCGATCAGCCCCCCGTCGATGTCCTTCTGGGCGAGGAGCTCGGGGGCGTTCGCGGGCTTCATCGAGCCGCCGTAGAGGATCCGGACCTTCTGGGCCGCCGGGTCGCCGAAGAGCTTGGTCAGGAGCCCGCGGATGAAGGCGTGGACCTCCTGGGCCTGCTCGGTGGTCGCGACCTTGCCGGTGCCGATCGCCCACACCGGCTCGTAGGCGATCACGAGCGTCGGGGCGAGCTCCCTGCTGACGCCCTCGAGCCCTCGCTCGGTCTGCGCCTGGACGACCTTGAGGGTCGAGCCGGCCTCGCGCTCCGCAAGGCTCTCCCCGACGCAGAGGATCGGGCGGAGCTGGTTCTTGAGCGCCGCGAGGACCTTCCTGTTGACGAGCTCGTCGGACTCCCCAAAGAGCGCCCTGCGCTCGCTGTGCCCGAGGATGACGTGGGTTGCGAAGAGCGCCCTGAGCATGGGCGCCGAGACCTCGCCGGTGAACGCCCCTGAGGCCTCGAAGTGCATGTTCTGGGCCCCGAGCTTGATCAGCGAGCCGTCGATCGCCTTCGCGGCGCCCTCGAGGGACGTGAAGGGCGGGCAGATGACCACCTCGACGTCGGACTGCGACCCGATTGCCGAGACGAGCTCGCGCGCCAGGGACACGGCGTCGGCCGACGTCTTGTTCATCTTCCAGTTGCCGGCGATAAGTTTCTTTCGGATCATGGTGGGGGCGGCTCTCGCCGGTTAAGTCAGGACTCCAGGAATGCGACTCCGGGCAGGACCTTGCCCTCGAGGTACTCGAGGCTCGCGCCCCCGCCCGTCGAGCAGTGGGTGACCTTCTCGGCGACGCCGAACTTCTTCGCCGCGGTGGCGGTGTCTCCGCCCCCGACGACCGTCGTCGCCCCGTGGGCGGTGGCCTCGGCGATCGCCTGGGCCATGGCCTTCGTCGAGGTCGCGAACTTCTCGAACTCGAAGACCCCTGAGGGGCCGTTCCAGATGATCGTCTTGGCGCGAAGGATGGCCTCGCGGAAGAGCACGATCGACTTGGGGCCGGCATCCAGGCCCATCCAGTCGCGCGGGATCCCCGTCGAGTCGTCCGCCGGCCGGGTGGCGGCGTTGGGGTCGAACCGGTCGGCGCAGACGTAGTCGACCGGCAGGATGATCGACACCCCGCGGGCCTTCGCCTTCTCCACGAGCTCGGCGACGATCTTCGCCCCCTCCGGGTCGAAGAGGCTGTTGCCGATCTCCATCCCGGCGATCACCTTCTTGAAGGTGTAGGCCATGCCGCCGCCGATGATGATCTCGTCGGCCTTGTCGATCAGGTTGCGGATGAGCGGGATCTTGTCGGCTATCTTCGCACCCCCGAGGATCGCCAGGAGCGGCCTGCGCGGCGACCCGATCACGGCCGCGAAGGCCTTGAGCTCGGCCTCCATGAGGAAGCCCGCGGCCTTCTGCGGGAGGGCGACGCCGACCATGGACGAGTGCGCGCGGTGTGCGGTACCGAAGGCGTCGTTCACGTAGACGTCGCCCAGCCTGGAGAGGCTCGCCCGGAAGGCGGCGACCGCGGCCGGGTCGGCCTTCTTCGACGTGCCGTCCTCGAGCTTCACCTTGCCCTCCTCCTCGATGTGGAAGCGCAGGTTCTCGAGGAGGATGACCGAGCCCGGGGCGGGCGCCGCGCAGGCGCTCTCGACCTCCGCCCCGACGCAGTCGGGAAGGAACGTGACCGGCCTGCCAAGGAGCCTCTCGAGCTCCGCGGCCACGGGCTTGAGCGAGTACTTCGCGATCCTCTGGCCGTCGGGGCGGCCCAGGTGGCTCATGAGGACGACCGTCGCGCCCTGCTCGAGCGCGAAGCGGATCGTCGGCAGCGCCGCCACGATCCGCTGGTTGTTGGTGATGGCGCCGGTGGCCTTGTCCTGGGGGACGTTGAAGTCCACCCGCACAAGGACGCGCTTACCGGAGAGATGGAGGTCCCGGATGCTCTTGAAGCTCATAGACCGGCAGCGACCTTGTTGAGGAGGTCAATGCAGCGGTTGCTGTAGCCCCACTCGTTGTCGTACCAGCTCACGAGCTTGAAGAAGCGGCTGTTGAGCTCCATGCCCGAGCCCGCGTCGAAGATCGATGAGTGCTTGTCGTGGATGAAGTCGCTCGATGCGACCTCGTCCGACGTGTAGGCGAGGTACCCCTTCAGGTAGGTCTCGCTGGCGCGCTTCATCGCCTCGCAGATCGCCTTGTAGGAGGTTTCCTTGACCGTCCTGACGGTCAGATCGACCACCGACACGGTCGGGGTCGGGACGCGGAACGACATGCCGGTCAGCTTCCCCTTGACCTCGGGGCACACGAGCCCGACGGCGCGCGCGGCGCCCGTGGTCGACGGGATGATGTTGATCGCCGCCGAGCGGCCGCCCTTCCAGTCCTTCTTGGACGGGCCGTCCACGGTCTTCTGCGTGGCGGTATAGGAGTGGATCGTCGTCATCAGCCCCTCCTCGATCCCGAAGCCCTCCTTGAGGAGCACGTGGACGAGCGGAGCGAGGCAGTTGGTCGTGCACGACGCGTTGGAGATGATGGAATGCTTGGCGGGGTCGTACGCGGCGTCGTTGACGCCGAGGACCAGCGTCACGTCCTCGCCCTTGGCCGGTGCCGAGATGATGACCTTCTTGGCGCCGGCGGCGATGTGGCCCCGGGCCTTCTCGGCCTCCGTGAAGAGGCCCGTCGACTCGATGACCACCTGGACGCCGAGGGCGCCCCAGGGGAGCTCGGCCGGCGTCTTTGCGCTCACCACCTTGATCTCGTGGCCGTTGACGACCAGGACGTCGTCCTCGGCCTTCTCGGGGGAGGACTTCTTCGAGGTGACCGTTCCCGCAAAGCGCCCCTGCGTGGAGTCATACTTGAGCAGGTACGCCAGGTTGTCCGCCGGCACGATGTCGCCGACGGCGACGACGTCGAACTTCGAGCCGAGGAGGCCCTGCTCGACAAGTGCGCGGAATACCAGCCGGCCGATTCGGCCGAAACCATTGATAGCAATTTTGACAGCCATGGGAGTGTTGTGTGGTGGTGTTGGGTGAAGCCCTGATCTGTGGGTCCCGCGTATGTGCAGGAGCTTCTAAAAGAATAAACCGGGCGGGCGAAGGCAAGGGTGTTAATGGCCCCGGGGCTTGGTATGACAGGGACCGGGGGTCCCTGATCATCGCCCCTTATGGCAGTCTTGCAAACTCCCGGCGTATGGCCGCGAGCGTGCGCGCCACCCCTCCCACGGTCTCGCGGCGCCAGCCGGCCGCCGCGGCGGCCATGGCGTCGCGGCCCGGGCGGTCGCACAGGAGGGCGGTGGCGACCGCCGCCAGCTCGGCTGGGCCAGAGACGGTCCGCGCGGCGCCGCGGGCCCTCAGGTCGCCCTCGATCGAGCGGAAATTGGCCATGCCGGGCCCGAAGAGGATGGGCTTCCCGAGCGCGGCGGCCTCGACCGGGGTCTGCCCCTCGCCGTGGGGTGGCAGGCTTTTGCCGACGAAGACCAGGTCCGCCAGCTGGGTCATCAGGCGCAGCTCCCCCGTCGTGTCGCCGACGGAGACGTCGACCGGCTCGCCCGCGGGCCCCTGGGACCGCAGGTGGAAGGAAAGCCCGGTGGACCTGAGGAACCGCTCGATCTCGAGGCGCCGCTCCGCGTGCCTGGGGACGAGGAGGAGGGACAGGGCGACCCCCTTCGCGCGGGCCCGGACGAGCGCCTCGACAAGGGCGGACTCCTCGCCCGGCCACGTGGAGGAGCCGAGGAGCACCATGCGCCCCTCGGGCAGGCCGAGCTCCCGCCGCAGCCGCCCGAGCTCGGCCGCGCCGAGCACGGGGATCTGGACATCGAGCTTGATGTTGCCCGTGACCTCGATCCGGTCGGCGGGGAAGCCCATCTGGCGGAACCGGCCGGCATCCAGCTCCGATGCCGCGAGGATGCGGGTCATGCCGCCGAGCACGAACCGGGCGGCCGCGGGGAACCGGGCAAGGCGCCGGAAGCTCCTGTCCGAGATCCGGGCGTTGATGCAAAGGACGGGGACGCCCCGCCGGGCCGCCTGGCACGTGTGCTCGGGCCATCGCTCGCCCTCGGTGACCACGGCCAGGTCCGGCGCGATCGCCGACCATGCCCTCCGGGAGAACGGCATCCAGTCGATCGGGAAGCAGCCTATCGCCAGGACCAGGTGCGAATACCGCTCGCGCGCGAGTTGGAGGCCCGTGCTGGTCGTCGTGGTGAGCACGACCTCGGTCCCGTCCTCCCTGAGGGCCGCGAGGAGGGGCTCGATCGCGAGCATCTCGCCCACGCTCACCGCCTGCAGCCACACCCTGCGGGTACCCGCCACCCTCGCGGGAAGCCGGGGGACCGACCCGAAGCGCTGCATGAACCCGCGGCCGTAGCCGCCGCGCCGGCGCATCCGCAGCAGGTAGTAGGGCGACAGGGCCACCAGCACGAGGGGGAACAGAAGCCGGTATATCCAGATCATGGTCTCCGGGCAGTTATAATTCTGTGAATCCACGCCGAAACGCCCGCCCAATGCCACAACAAGTTTCCGGCGGGGATTTTTTGCTGTCGTCGAGGACCCTCCCCCTGTATCGATTCCAGTCTCATCATGCGCCGCCTCACCCTCATAGCCGCCCTCGCGGCGTCCCTCGCCCTTTCGGCCTCGTTCGGTTCCGCGATCCCGTTCCCCCAGGCGGAGGGCGACCTGCACGCGGACCCGGCCGCAAGGTTCGGGACGCTCCCGAACGGGCTGCGGTACGTCGTCATGCCCAACCACGAGCCCAAGGCGCGCGCCTCGCTGCGCCTGCTCGTCCTCGCAGGCTCCTTCGAGGAGACCAATGCGCAGCGGGGCCTCGCCCACTTCCTTGAGCACATGGCCTTCAACGGAAGCACGCACTACCCCTCCGGCTCGCTGGTCGAGAAGCTCCAGCGCCTCGGGATGGAGTTCGGCGCGGACACCAACGCCTCAACCTCGTTCGAGCGCACGCTCTACCAGCTCGAGCTCCCCAACACAGCGCCGGAGACCGTCGCCGAGGGACTGCAGATCTTGTCGGACTACTGCGGCGGCCTGGCCCTCGAGCAGAAGATGGTCGACAAGGAGCGGGGCATCATCCTGAGCGAGAAGCGCTCGCGGGACTCCGTGAGCTACCGCACCTTCGTTGCCCAGTCGGAGTTCATGCAGGGGGGCACCCTGATTCCGGAGCGCCTGCCGATTGGGCTCACCGACGTGATTGAGAAAGCGAACCGCGACCCGTTCGTCGACTTCTACAACACATGGTACCGCCCGGACCGGATGGTCGTCATCGTGGTCGGGGACGTCGACGGGGCTGCCGTCGAGAAGCAGATCGGGGAGGGATTCTCTTCCCTCGCCCCCAGGAGCCCCGAGCCCGCGGAGGTCAACCTCGGGGCGGTGCCGGTCTTCAAGGGGCTGAAGGCGCTCTATCACGGCGAGCCCGAGGCACCGGACACCCAGGTGGTGATAGCGGCGACCGTCCCCTACGCGCACGAGCCCGACACGTCGGCCAAGCGGATCAGGGACCTGCCCCGGATGCTCGCGGTCGACATGCTCAACCTGCGCCTGGAGATCCTCGCCAAGAAGGAAAACGCGCCGTTCATAAAGGCGAGCGCGAGCGTCGAGGAATCCTTCGACCTCTACCGCCAGGCCGAGATCTCTGTCGCCTGCAAGGCCGAGCAGTGGGTCTCGGCCATGGGGGTCGCCGACCTCGAGCTCCGCAGGGCGCTCACCTACGGCTTCCGGGCCGACGAGCTCAAGCAGGTCGCCTCCAATTTCCGAAACGAGCTTGAGCAGGCCGCGAAGACGGCCTCGACCCGCCGGTCCGAGGACCTCGCCGGCGAGATCGCGGAAAGCCTGGTCGAACGCGAGGTCTTCACGTCCCCGGACGACGACCTTGCCCTCTACGGCCCCGCGCTCGGGAAGGTCACCGTGGCGGACTGCGCCGCCGCGCTCGAGGCCGCGTGGTCAAGCGCGGGCAGGTCCGTCTTCGTCGCGGGCAACGCAAAGATAATGGGCATGCCGACCCTGGCCAACGCGATCGTCACGAGCACCTACAACCGGGCAAGGGCCACGCCGGTTAAGGCCACGGACGCGCGCGGCGAGATTGCCTGGGCCTACTCCGACTTCGGGGCCGCGGGCGCGGTCGCGAGCCGCACCCATGTCGACGACCTCGACCTCACCCAGGTCGTCTTCGCGAACGGCGTCCGGCTCAACGTCAAGAGGACCGAGTTCGAGGCCAACACGATCCACGTGGCCGCCCGGATCGGCACCGGGCTGCTGACCGAGCCCGCCGACAAGCCCGGCCTCTCCCGGTTCGCGGGCCTGACGTTCTCCGCGGGCGGGCTCGGCAAGCACGGTGTCGACGACCTCCAGCAGATCCTGGCGGGGAAGACCGTGGGCGTCCTCCTCTCCTCCACGCCCGATGCGTTCCTCTTCGAGGGGAGCACGAACAAGAATGACCTCGCCCTCGAGCTCCAGCTGCTGACCGCCTCCATCAAGGACCCCGGCTACCGGCCGGAGGCGATGCGCACCGCGCGCAAGCGGATCGACGCCGCCTACCTGTCCTTCGCCCACACGGAGCGCGGCCCCATGAACCTGAAGGTCCCGAGGATCCTGGCAAGCGGCGACCCGCGCTTCGGGCTCCCGCCGAAGGAGGACATGATGGCGCGGAACATGGACGAGGTGAAGGCCTGGCTCGATCCCCAGCTGGCGAGCGGCGCCCTCGAGGTCTCCGTGCTGGGCGACGTCGTCGTCGACGGCGTGATCGACGCTGCCGCGCGCACGCTCGGCACGCTCCCCCCCCGCCAGCCCAAGCCCGCGCTCGAAGACCTGCGCAGGGTGGCGTACCCGGCGACGCCCTTCACCCAGGACTTCGGGGTCGACACCGAGATCCCGAAGGGCCTGGTCGCCGTTTACTGGCCGACCACGGACGCCTCGGACGTGCACCGCACGCGCCGCCTGAATATCCTCGCCGATGCGCTCATGGACCGCCTAAGGGTCAAGGTCCGGGAGCAGCTCGGGAGCACGTATTCCCCCAGCGTCGCGAGCTTCGCGAGCGACGTCTTCCCGGGCTACGGGTACCTGGAGGCCGTCGTGATCGTCGACCCGGCCAAGAACAAGCAGATTGAGGACGTGGTTGTCTCCGTGGCCGCCGACATGTGCGCAAACGGGATCACCCCGGACGAGCTCGACAGGTCCAAGAACCCCAAGCTGACGGCGATGCGCGACTCGGAGCGGACGAACGGGTACTGGATCACGGTCCTGATGCGGGCGCAGGAGAAGCCCGAGGTCCTCGACTGGGCGCGGTCCAGGCACAAGGACTTCGAGTCCATCACGAAGGAGGACATCGACGCCCTGGCGAAGGAGTATCTTTCGGCGGACAAGGCGTCGAAGGTGGTCATCCACCCGTATGCGGCCCCGGCGGCGAGCCCCCTGAAGGCCGCCCCTCCCCCTCCCGACGGCCTCTGAGCGGAGGCACGCGACGCACTAGACCCGCCCGAAGACCAGCGAGGCGTTCGTTCCCCCGAAGCCGAAGCTGTTCGCAAGCGCCACGTCGACCCGCTTCTCGACCGCGGTCCGCGCCGTGAAGTTGAGCCCCAGCGCGGCGCACTCCGGGTCGAGGTTGTCCAGGTTCAGGGTCGGCGGCACGACACCCCGGTCGATCGCCAGCACCGCGGCCAGGGCGCCCAGGGCGCCGGCCGCGCCAAGGAGGTGCCCGGTCATCGATTTCACAGCGCTCACGTGGAGCCGATCCCTGATGCCCGAGAAGACGGCAGCGATGGCCGCGGCCTCCTCGCCGTCGCCCCCCGGGGTCGAGGTCGCGTGCGCGGAGACATAGCCGACCCGGTCGGCGGGGGTGCGCCCGTCGTCGAGCGCAAGCTGCATAGACCTTCGCGAGCCCTCGGCCTCCGGGGCGAGCGAGGAGAGGTGGTAGGCGTCAGCCGTGGCGCCGTAGCCCAGGAGCTCGGCGTAGATCCGGGCGCCGCGCCGCTTCGCGAGCTCCATCTCCTCGAGGATGAAGACGACCGAGCCCTCCCCGATCACGAACCCGTCCCGGTCCTGGTCGTAGGGCCGGGAAGCCCTCTCGGGGGCGTCGTTGCGCGTCGAAAGGGCCTTCATCTGGGCGAAGGCGCCGACCGCGACGGGCGTGATGACGGCCTCGGCGCCGCCGGCGACCATGACATCGGCGTCCCCGCGCTGGATCGCGCGGGCAGACTCCCCCAGGGAATGGCCGCTCGGCGCGCATGCCGAGGCGATGCTCATGTTGGAGCCCCTGCAGTTGAGAAGGATGGCGAGCTGCCCGGCCAGGATGTTGGGCGCCGACTGGAGGATGAAGAACGGGGATATTTTCCGGAACCCGCCCACCCGCCAGGTCTCGTGCATGGCGACAATCTCGGGCAGCCCCCCCAGCCCCACCCCCAGGTTGACCCCCATGCGCTCGGGGGCGATCGAGGCCCGGTGGGAATCGATTCCGGAGTCAAGATAGGCTTCCAGGCCGGCGCCTAGACCTAAGTGCGTGAAGCGCCCCAACTTGCGCACGTCCTTGGGGCTGAGGGGTGCAAGGACGGGGTTCGTCCCCGGCCCCCTCGGGGAGACGGCCGGCCCACGTCCCGCTGTCGGGTCGTAATCCCGCACTTCGCCGGCAATCATTGCGCTGCAACCTGTTGGATCAAAATGAGTTATTCTCCCAATGCCGCTCCTCCCCCCGATCAGCGCCGCCCATGTGGACGGAGCCGTCGTTCCCACGGGCGTGACCGCCCCAAGGCCCGTGATTGCCACCCTGCGATTATGTGGGGATGCCTGCATGCACCCCAGAGCACATGCGCCCCCGCCCCATTGGCAAGTCTTTGACTTTGCCCCCCTGATCTGATCCGGTGGAGGGCCCTTACCGATGCAGCAGCTTCACGCCTATTGGCGCATGGAATACATTGAGGCGCCGCGCTATCCGGCAACGATGAAGCGACCCTTCACGGAGCTGCCCCAGATGGGGGATGACCGGTCGGCCCTGATCCTCCACCGCTCCCGGCTTTCCTACCTGGTGCTCAACCGCTTCCCCTACAACCCCGGGCACCTGCTCGCCGTTCCGTTCAGGGAGGTCGTGGACCCCGAGGAGCTGTCCGGCCCGGAGCGGGCCGACCTCATGGAGGAGATTGTCTTCGCAAAGCGCCTGCTGACGGCCGCGATGAAGCCGGACGGCGTCAATATCGGCTTCAACCTGGGGTCGGCGGCGGGGGGCAGCATCGCCCACCTTCACGGGCACGTCGTGCCGCGCTGGAACGGGGACAACAACTTCATGCCGGTCCTCGGGCAGACCCGGATCCTCCCGCAGTCGCTCGAGGCCACCTGGGACAGGCTGGCGTCGACCGTGGCCCTCCTCCCCCCCAATTCCTGAGGGACCCCCCGTGCCCGCAAAGACGCTTCATTTCCAGAGCCCGAGGCACCTGAGCCAGCTCTACGCCGGCAAGGCCGAGAACCTCGCCCACGCCGAGAGGGCGCTCGGCGTGAAGCTCGTGACCCGCGAGGACTGGCTCAAGATCGAGGCGCCGCAGGAGCCCCTTGCGCTGGCCGAGGAGTTCTTCGGCTTCCTCGATGCGGCCCGCGGACAGGGCATGAACATCCGCACCCCCGACTTCGCCCGGCTCGTGGACTCGTTCGCCAAGGGCGAGGCCGACCGCTGGCAGGCCTTCCTCGACGAGCCGCTGGTCATAGCGACCAACCGCAAGAGCGTAGTGCCCAAGACGATCGGCCAGAAGGAATACCTCCAGTCGGTCCTCAAGCAGCCGATCGTCTTCGGGATCGGACCGGCGGGGACGGGCAAGACCTACCTCGCGATGGCGGCCGCGGTGTCGGCGCTCCTCAACCACGAGGTGGAACGGATCGTGCTCACCCGTCCCGCGGTCGAGGCGGGGGAGGCCCTGGGCTTCCTCCCCGGCGACCTGCGAGAGAAGATACTCCCCTACCTTCGCCCCCTCTATGATGCGCTCCACGACATGCTCGACCCCGAGGAGGTCGTGAAGCTGACGGAGAAGGGCATAATCGAGATCGCCCCGCTGGCCTACATGCGGGGCCGCACCCTCTCGCGGGCGTTCATCGTCCTCGACGAGGCTCAGAACACCACGCCCGAGCAGATGATGATGTTCCTCACCCGCCTCGGGGAGGACTCCAGGATGGTGGTGACCGGGGACGTCACCCAGATCGACCTGCCCAGGGCAAAGGTATCGGGGCTGGTCGAGGTGCGCAGGATACTCGAGCACGTGCCGGGGATCGTCTTCCACATGTTCGGCAGCCAGGACGTCGTCCGCCATCCACTGGTCCAGCGGATCATAGAGGCCTACGACCGCTACAAGAACCCGCTTGGTGACGGAAGCCCCGTCGCCGGCCGCTAGGCCATGTCCGTACGCAACCAGCTCCGCCTCCTCGTGGGAGGGCTAAGCGCCCACCGCGGCGACGACGCCTCGGCCCCGGGCTCGGGATTCCGGGATTTCCTGGACCAGAGCCGCCTCGTGGCCGGGCTGATCTTCGTCGTCACGGTCGCGGCGATCGTCATCGTGAGCTCGGCGGGCATGCGCGTCCTCGACATGCCGGTGCTGCCCAACCAGATCGCGCCCGTTCGCATCGTCGCCGGGTTCCCGTTCTCGTACGTGAGCACCCAGAGGACGCGGGCCCAGCGGGACCAGAGCCTGAGCGGTCTCCCCCCGATATACCGGGTCGACACGGCGCCCCTCGAGCGCTTCGAGGCCGCGGCCCGGGACCTCCTCGGGAAACTGGCGGCGTTCGAGGCCGCCCACCCCGACCCCTCGGCGCAGCTCTTCGACCGGCGCAAGGCCCTCGGGACCCTCGCGGAGGAGTTCAACTCGCGCGGGCCCTATGAGACCAACGCGGACGACCTGGCGGCCCTCCTCACCTCGGGCGACGCCGCCGCCCGCGCGGCCCTGTTTGAGAACGGCTTCGCCGCGATGAGGCAGATCTACAGCGAGGGCGTGCACGACACCGCGGCGCCGGGGGCCGGTCCCGACGCGGTCATGATGTTCGAGGTCGAGCGGCCCTCCGGGGGGGTGGCGGCCCGCCCCGTCCAGTCGATGGAGGACGCGCTCACGTTCCTGAGGGTGAGCCTCGCCTCCGAGGGCGTCCCGCGCCAGGCGGCGCACGCCCTCTTCAGGCTCTTCCGCAGCGGCGTGCAGCCGAACCTCGTCTTCGACCGGGCGGCCGCGGCGACCCGCGAGTCCGAGGTGCTTTCGAAGCTCAGGCCCGTCACCGTCAGCGTGACGCCGGGCCGGGCCATCCTGGACGCCGGGGACCGCGTGACCGAGGACCAGTACGAGATGGCGACCGCGTACCGCCGCGCCGCCATGGAGGGCGGCGGGGCCGACCTGGACGACGGGCTCGAGCTCTTCGGGCGCGTGCTCCTGGTCCTGGCGATGGTGCTGGCCTCGATCCTCTACGTCCGCCTCGAGGATCCCGAGACGCTCGCGAGCAACGTCAGGCTGGGGCTCCTTGCGCTGGTGGTCATCTTCAACCTCGCCCTGGTGAGGGCCGTCTACTCGGTCGGCGGCGCGGATCTCTTCGTGCGCGATTCGACCTGGGCCTCCGCCCTCCCCTACGTGGCACCGACCGCGCTCGCCCCCATCATCGTCGCGATCCTGATCGACGCGGGTTCCGCCATCTTCATGGCGCTCCTGATCTCCATCTTCACGGGCGTCATCTACGGGAACCGGCTGGACCTCCTCGTCCTCACCTTCCTCGCCTCGATGGTCGCGATCTTCGGGTGCAGGGAGGCGAGGCGGCGCGGCCGTGTCGTCCGGGCCGCCGGCATGGGGGGCCTCACGGTCGCGGCCTTCGCGGCCCTGATCGGCATCGCCCAGCAGACGCCCTACGAGACCATGGCGTGGCAGATGGCGGCGGGCCTGGTGACCGGGCTTCTCACGGGCGTCGCGGTCGTCGGGCTCCTGCCGGTCCTCGAGGCACTCTTCAAGCGGACGACCGACATCACGCTCCTCGAGCTGACGGACTTCAACCACCCCCTCCTCAGGAGGATGCAGCTCGAGGCCCCGGGCACCTACCACCACTCGCTCGTCGTCGCGCAGCTCTCCGAGAACGCCTCCAACGCGATCGGGGCCAACCCGCTCCTGGCGCGGGCCTGCGCCCTCTTCCACGACATCGGCAAGGCCGCCAACCCCGCGTACTTCACCGAGAACCAGCGCAACAGCGGCAATCCCCACAGCGAGAAGGACCCGGCGGTGTCCGCGGCGATCATCCGCCAGCACGTCCCCGACGGGGTCGACCTCGCAGTCCGCCACCACCTCCCCCGGGCCGTGATCGACGTGATCCGGCAGCACCACGGGACGACGCTCGTGAAGTTCTTCTACGAGCGGGCCCTCGCTCTCTCGCAGTCGCCCTTCCCCGGCGTGGAGCCCCCCACGGTCCCGGACACCCCCTTCCGCTACGAGGGCCCGAAGCCCCAGTTCAAGGAGAGCGCCGTCGTCTCCCTTGCGGACGGGGTCGAGGCCGTCACACGCTCGGTCCGGACGATCACGGCCGAGAAGCTCTCCGCCCTCATAGACCGGCTGGTCTCGGACCGCGTCGCCGACGGCCAGCTCGACGAGGCCCCTATCACGTTCGAGGACCTCGCCAAGATAAAGAACAGCTTCACGTTCACGCTCCTCAACATGCTCCACGCGAGGGTCGCCTACTCGGCGTCGAACGAGCCGCCCAACGAGGCGAAGGCGTGAGCCCGGCGGGGCGGCCGGTCGGGGTCGCCGTCCGCCACCCCCGCCTGCGGGCGGACCGGAGGGCGCTGGCGGCCGCGATTGGCGTCCTGGACGCGGGGGCCGCCGGATTCAGGGGGGGCTGCCCACCCGGCGAACTCTCCCTTGTCTTCCTCACCGACCCGGCCCTCGCGCGCATCCACGGGCGCTTCCTCGGCGACCCGTCGGCGACGGACGTGATCACCTTCGGGGGCGACCCCGGCCACGGGTCGGCCGGCGAGATCTGCGTCTCCGCGGACGCCGCGGTCAGGAGCGCGGGCCGGGGCGCCGCCGGCCTCTCCCGCGAGCTGACCCTCTACGTCGTGCACGGCTGGCTCCACCTCGCCGGCTACGACGACGCGAGGCCGGGGGCGAAGCGCGCCATGCGTAGGGCGGAGGCCCGCGCCCTGCGCCTCCTGGGGCGAAACTCGGCCGTCCCCGCGTTCAAGCTGGCCTAGGAGGCCGGCTGGGGATACCACCCTCATCCTCGCAATGTCTGACAACGGCCCCACGATCTCCCGCTACGTCGCGCTCCGGAACGCGTTCTTCTCCGGGGTCATCCTCGTCGCGCCTCTCTGCCTGACGGTCTGGGTGTTCAGCAAGATAATCGACTTCGTCGGGGGCAACTTCAAGTGGCTCTTCGACCTGTTCGTGCCGGCGGGCCTGCGCGAGAGGCCCGGCCTCGACACGGCCTGGTCCATCATCGCGACGCTGATCGTGATGGCCCTGGTGACGCTCCTCGGCTACGTGTCGCGCTACGTCTTCGGCAAGTTCTTCTTCAGCATCGGGGACCGCTTCATCCAGACGATCCCCGGAGTGAACGCCGTCTACAACACGGTGCGGCAGATCGTGAACACGTTCAGCTCGAAGAGCAGGCACATGTTCAACAAGGTCGTGCTGGTCGAGTTCCCCAGGAAGGGATGCTGGACGATAGGCTTCCTAACGAACACCGCCCAGGGCGAGGCCCAGGAGCGGGCGGGCACCGAGGTCTGGACGATATTCGTCCCGACCACCCCCAACCCGACGAGCGGCTTCCTGCTCATGCTCCCGAGGACCGAGGTCATCGAGCTCGACATGGCCGTCGGCGACGGGATGAAGATGATCATCTCGGGGGGCGCGGTCACGCCGGCCTGGCCGGTCGTCGAAACCGCAAGGGCCCGCGAGGCTAAGTAGCCCGCGCGGACTACCCCGGTGCCCGGCCAGACGCTCACGACCGAGGCGATCGTCATCGACAGGCGTCCCCCGACGGACGCCTTCCAGGCCCTGGGCCTGTTCTCGCCCGAGCACGGGAACCTGCACGCGCTGCAGCGGATCCCCAGGAAGGCCTCCTCCCCGAACGCGGTCCCCGACCTTTTCGACGAGGTCTCGGCGATGCTCGAGAGCTCGAACCAGGGGCGAACCTGGTTCGTCAAGGAGGCCCGGGTCACCGTCCGGCGGGCGGGGATCGGCAGGAGCTACGACGCCCTGCGGTTCGCCTCGGCCCTGGTCGCGGTCATCAGCCGCAACCACGTCCACGAGGAGAGCCGGGAGAACGTCGCCCTCATGCTCAGGACGGCGCTCGACGCGTTCGCGGCCGCCGGCAGGCCCGACATCGTCTACCTCAAGAGCCTCTACGTGTTCGCCCGGGATGAGGGCTACCCCGTCAAGCAGGAGTGGGCGCCGTCGCTCGGGGGGCGCGAGTCCGCCTCCGCGGCGCGGATCCTCGGCCGCCCGCTCGAAGGGCAGGACGCCGCGCCCGAGGAGGTCGAGCGCCTGCGCAGGAGCCTCGAGGGCTACCTCGGCGAGAGGACCGAGATCGTGATCCCGTGAAATTCGACCTGGACAAGCACCGGGCGGAGCTCGGCGTCGGCGACCTGTCCGACTTCTCGATCGGCCCCCAGGGATCCTCCGGTGGGTCCGGAGGCCTCTGGCGGGCCCAGCTCGGTACGCTCTGGCACCGGGAGCTCCGCGCGCAGGCGGTGGCCGACGGCGCGGACGCGCAGTTCGAGGTCGCGGTCGCCGGCGAGGTCGCACGCAGGGGCTGGGTGATCGCCCTCACGGGCCGGATCGACCAGGTCGTGCGCTCCGGGGGGCGAACCCTCCTGCGCGAGATCAAGACCGTGACCCGGCCCCTTCCCGCCGCCGAGGCCGAGCTCCGGGCCGACTATCCCGGGTACTTCGCGCAGATTGCCGCCTACGCCGTCCTCCGCGGGGCCGGCGAGGCCTGCGAGCTCGTGTTCGTCGAGGCCGACACCGGGCTCGCGCAGCCCGTGGCGGTCGGCCCCGAGGACCACCGGGTCCTCGAGGAGCGGCTGGGCCGCGTGACCGAGTTCCTTGACCTCCGCCTTCGCGCGCGGGAGAGGCTGCGCGGGCTCAGGTTCCGGCCGGCGTTCGCCGTCCCGCGGGACGGGCAGGCCGACGCCCTGGGGCAGCTGCGCGCGGCCGTCCGGCAGGGGCGCTCCGCGGTCCTCCTCGAGGCGCCGACCGGGTTCGGCAAGACCGGCGTGCTCCTCGAGTGCGCGCTCGGCGAGCTCAGGGAGGGGTCCTTCGAGCGCGTGCTCTACCTCACCGGCAAGTCCACCGGGCAGCTCCAGGTGGCGGAGACCCTGCGCTCGATGACGTGCGAGGGGCCGGACCTCGGGGCGGGCGCCCCGCTCGCCGTGTGGCACGTCAGGAACAAGGCGGAGCACTGCGTGAACTCGGTCTTCCAGTGCGTCCGCGAGGCGTGCGCCTACCTGGACGGCGCCGAGAAGCGCTGGCCCGCGAGCGGGCTGTCGCGCTTCTACCTCCTCGAGGACCAGCGGCGCGACCTCGGGTCGCTGCGCAGCGCCGGGATCGGCGCCCGGATCTGCCCCTACGAGATCACGCGCGCCGCGCTCGCCTTCAACGACGCCTGGATCGGCGACTACAACTACGTGTTCTCCCCGGACAGCCGCGGGCTCTTCTACGAGAGGCCGGGCTTTGACCCCGCCCGGACGCTGCTCCTTGTCGACGAGGCCCACAACCTGCCATCCCGGGCGGCGGACGCTCACTCGCACTCCTTCTCGGCGGGCGACGCCCGCGGGATCTGCGACGCCCTCCGGCACGCGGGGGCCCACCCGGCGTGGACCGCGCAGTGGGACGGCTGGGCCCGGCTCCTCGAGTCGAGGCGCAGGGCGGCCGCCCTCACCGAGGGGGAACGCGAGGACGCCCGCGAGCAGCTGGACCGGCTCGCCGAGGGGGCGGCGCTCTACCCGGTGGACTACGCGGCGCTCGGGCCCCATGTCTCGGGCCTCATGTGGAGGATCCCGTCGGCCGCCGCGCAGCTCAGTTCGCTCGAGCTTCAGAGGCTCTGGTGGAGCCCGGACGACGGGGTGCTCTCGATCACCTGCCTGGACGCGGCCCCGGCGATCGGGGCCGCCCTGCGGGAGTTCGGGGGGGTGGTCCTTGCGACCGCCACGCCAGGGCCCGCCGACAGGTTCGCCCAGAGCCTCGAGAGCGGTCCGCTCGAGCTGATCCGGGCCCCCACCCCCTGGCGGGACCACGCCTATGACGTCGCGGTCGACCTGCGGGTCGACACCACCTTCCAGCACCGCCAGCGCCACGTCGGGACGACGGCCCGGACCGTCGAGGCGATGCACCGCAGCGCCGGGGCGGGCGCCCCGGTCGCGGTGTTCTTCCCCAGCTACGCCTACGCCGAGTCCGTGCTCGCCGAGGTCGCCGAGGGGGCCCTCCAGCCGCGGCGGGGCGACCTCGCCGCGCAGTCGGCGTGGATCAACGACGCGATCGACCGGGGCCTGGCGCTCTTCCTCGTTCTCGGGTCGAGCTTCGCCGAGGGGATCGACCTCCTGGGGGGGCGGGTGTCCCACGCGATGGTCGTCGGGCCCGCGCTGCCCGAGGTGAATCCCGTGCAGAGGGCGCGCCTCGCCGCGTTCGCCGGGGCGGGCAGGGACGAGGGATTCGACCGGGTGTACCGGATCCCGGGGATGCAGAAGGTCAACCAGGCCCTCGGGAGGCTCGTCCGCGCCCCGGGCCAGAGGGCGCGGGTCCTCCTGCACTGCAGGAGGTTCGCCGAGCCCGGGTACGAGCGCCTCCTCGCGCCGGAATACCGCCGCGGGAGGCGCATCCTCGAGGACGACGACCTCGGAGCGTGGCTCGGGTCGGGCGCGTGAACCAATTTCGCTTTACCGGAGCTCGCCTGCCCTGCAGTACTTGGCGCAGTGGCTTCGCCCAAGACCATCGGCTCCAGGGAGGTTCACGCCGCGATAGAACGGCTCGCAGCCGCCATACAGGAGCGCCACCGGCACACGAGGAACCTGCTTGTCCTGGGGATCGCCAACGGGGGCATTGCGCTTGCCCACCGCCTGGGCACCCGACTTGGGATGAACCGGGTCGGGGACCTCGACATCTCATTCCACCGGGATGACATCGGGCACCACCCCATCCCCAAGGAATTCACGCCGACGCTCCTGCCCGGCGACGTGAACGGGGCGACCGTGCTCCTCGTGGACGACGTGCTCTTCACCGGGCGCACGGTCAAGGCCGCCCTCGACGAGCTCTTCGACCACGGCCGGCCCGGGACGGTCGAGCTCGCCGTCCTGGTCGACCGGGGCTGCCGCAGGCTCCCGATCGTTGCGGACTTCTCGGGGACGATAATCGCGGCCGACCCGGACGAGGACGTCGTCGTCTCGCTCGGCGACAACCCCTCGCACGACCGGATCGAGATCCGGCCCCGGCAGGCGCGCGCGCGGCTCGCCTCCCCCCTCAAATGACCTGGAACCGCCGACACCTCATCACGATAGAGGAGCTGAGCCTGCTCGAGATCGAGCAGATCCACGCGACGGCGTCCGCCTTCAAGAAGATCCTCCAGCGCAACGTGAAGAAGGTGCCCGCCCTGCGCGGGAAGACGATCGTCAACCTCTTCCTTGAGCCGAGCACCCGGACCCGGATGGCCTTCGACATGGCCGCCAAGCGCCTGAGCGCGGACGTGATCGCCTTCGACGCGGCGAGTTCGTCGACCCAGAAGGGCGAGACGCTGCGCGACACCGCCGAGAACATCCAGGCGCTCAACGCCGACATGATCGTGATCCGGCACGCCGCCGCGGGCTCGCCCCTCTACCTGAGCAAGATCCTGGACATCCCCGTGATCAACGCCGGCGACGGCGCGCACGAGCACCCCACACAGGGGCTCCTCGACACCTTCACCATGAAGGAGCACCTCGGCTCCCTGAGGGGGCGCAAGGTCGCCATCCTCGGGGACATCCTCTTCAGCAGGGTCGCGCGCTCGAACATCTACGCCCTGACGAAGATGGGGGCCCGCGTGACCCTCGTCGGCCCCTCGACGCTCGTCCCCCACGGGTTCACGACCCTAGGGGCGGAGGTCTCCCACGACCTCAAGTCGGCGCTCGCGGACGCGGACGTCGTGATGCTCCTGCGCATCCAGCACGAGCGCCAGGGCCACAGGCACTTCCCGTCGCTCGGGGAGTACACGAGCATGTTCGGGCTCAACAAGACCCGCGCCTCGTGGCTGAGCCCGAACGCCATCATCATGCACCCCGGGCCGATCAACCGCGGCGTCGAGATCGACAGCGAGCTGGCCGACGGGGACCGCAGCGTGATCCTCGAGCAGGTCACCAACGGGATAGCCGTCCGGATGGCCGTCCTCTACCTTTGCGCGGGCCACCAGCCCGAGCACGTCATCTCGTCAACGGAACCCTAAGCCCCCATGCCCGCACTCTGGATAAGGAACGCCCGGATAGTGGACCCCGCCGCCAAGCGCGACGGGGTCGGCGACCTCTTCGCCCTCGACGGGAGGATCGTCGCGAGGCTCTCGCCCGCCGACCGGAGGCGGGCGAGGAAGATGGACGCGAAGGGGCTCGTCGCATGCCCGGGGCTCGTCGACATCCACGTGCATTTCCGGGAGCCCGGCCAGACTCACAAGGAGACGATCGCGACCGGTTCCCGCGCCGCGGCCGCGGGCGGGTTCACGACGGTGGTGTGCATGCCCAACACGACGCCGACCGCGGACAACGCGGGGACGATCCAGTACATCCTGGACGCCGTGCGCCGGGACTCGATCGTCAAGGTCCTGCCGACCGGGTGCATCACGATCGGCATGAAGGGCGACACGCTCGCCCCCATCGGCTCCCTGAAGCGCGCCGGGGTGGTGGCCATCACGGACGACGGCGACTGCGTCCAGTCGAACGAGCTCATGCGCAGGGCGATCGAGTACGCAAAGATGTTCGGGCTGCCGGTGATGGACCATTGCCAGGACCAGTCCATGACCGAGGGTGCCGTGATGAACGAGGGCGACGTCTCGATCCGCCTCGGGCTCAGGGGCTGGCCGAACGCGGCCGAGGACGTGATCGTGTCGAGGAACGTGATCCTCTCCGCCTACACGGGCGCCCACATCCACATGCAGCACGTCTCCTCCGCCCTCTCCGTGGAGATCGTGCGCAGGGCGAAGGCGGACGGGGTTCGCGTCACGGCCGAGGCCACGCCGCACCACATCGCCTTCACCGACGAGGCCCTCGCGACGTACGACACCAACTTCAAGATGAACCCTCCCCTGAGGACCGAGGCGGACCGCAGGGCGGTGATCGCCGGCCTGCGCGACGGCACGCTCGACTGCGTCTCCACCGACCACGCCCCGCACACCGACTACGAGAAGGACAAGGAGTTCGACTATGCCCCGAACGGGATCATAGGGCTCGAGACCGCTCTTCCCGTCGTCCTGGAGGTCCTCGTCCGGAAGAACCGCTTCAGGCTCCCGCATGCGATCGACCTGATGACCCGCCGGCCGGCCGGCGTCCTGGGCCTGCCCGCCGGCACCCTCGCCGCGGGCGCCGCCGCCGACATCTGCCTCTTTGACCCGGACGAGGAGTGGACCTACGACGCCAAGGCGGGCCAGAGCAAGTCGAGCAATTCCCCGTGGCACGGCCGGACGCTGCGGGGCCGCGTCAGGACTACGGTCGTGGACGGCCGGGTCGTCTTCCCGCTCGCGGCGTCGTGAGCCAGCCTGACGCATTGACACCGGCCGCTGCCGCGGGCGTGGCGGCCGAGATCGCCATGATCCTGTGCGGGGCTTGGCTCGCGTGGACGCAGGTCCTCAGCAGGAGGGCGCGCGAGGCGCGGGTCCGGCGCCTGCCCGAGTGGCGCCTGCCTCCCATCGACTTCGCGTGCTTCATCGCGTTCGCGTTCCTCGGCGCGGCCGTCGTGGGCTCCGTTGCAACCTACGCCATCCGCCCCCTCAACCTGGGACCGGACGCCGCCCTGGTCGCGGGGGGGGCGGTCATGCACCTCGGGATCCTTCTCGGGCTGGGGGCCTTCTTCCTCTCCTTCGGGGCGAGGGCGAGGGGACCGGCGGCGGGCCCTGCGCCGTTCCCGGTGGTGAAGAGCGGGATCGTCACCTTCCTGGTGGCGCTCCCGCTCGTCTTTGCCGCGAGCAGCGCGTGGGAGTACCTGCTCCAGAGGCTCGGCCTGCCCGACGAGAAGCAGGACATGGTGGACATACTCCAGAACAGCCACTCGGGGATCCTCAGGGCCTCGCTGGTCGCGGTGGCCACGATCCTCGTGCCGGTCACCGAGGAGACGCTCTTCAGGGCGGGCCTGTTCCGCTACTTCCGCACGCGGGTCAACCGCAGGGTCACCATTGTCCTCACCTCGGGGCTCTTCGCCGCGCTCCACGTGTCATGGACCGACAACATGGCGGGGCTCCCGAGCCTCGTCCCGCTCTTCGTGCTGGCGGTCGTCTTCTGCGTCGCCTACGAGCGCACCGGCAGGATCGGCACCACCATCGTCGCCCACGCGCTGTTCAACCTCAACACGTTCCTCCTCGTGGCCGCGGGCATAGGAACATGAAGGCCCCGCCCCTGTTCTCGAGGACCAGGCGCGGCTCGGTGTCCGCCGCCGGGGAGCAGGCCCTGATCGGAATGATAAGGAAATGGCTGGGCCCCTCGTCGCCGCCTTCCCCGGCCGGGATCGGCGACGACTGCGCGGTGGTCGGGCCCGCGCGCGGCAGGGCGCTCCTCACCGTCGACCCGGTGATCCTCGGCGTGCATTTCGACGCCGGCATCCCTCCCCGGCAGGTCGGCGCCAAGCTCCTCAGGCGCAACCTGAGCGACATCGCCGCCATGGGCGGCAGGCCCCGCGCGGCGGTGGTCGCGCTCGCCCTCGACGGCAGGGTGTCCCTTGCCTGGCTGGCCGAGTTCTACCGGGGGATCGCCCTCGTGAGCCGCCGCCACGCCGTCCCGATCGTCGGCGGGGACGTGGCGAGGATCCGGGGCTCGTTCGCCGCCACGCTTGCCCTGAGCGGGGAGGCGCCGGGACGGATCCTGACCCGGTCCGGCTCCAGGACGGGCGACTGGATCTATGTCACGGGAAGCCTGGGTCGCAGCCTTCAGACGGGGCACCACCACCGTTTCGTGCCCAGGCTCGCCGAGGGCGAGTGGCTCGCCCGTCGCCGTGAGGTCCGCGCCATGATGGACGTGAGCGACGGGCTCGCGAAGGACCTGCCGGCGCTTTCGCCCAAGGGGGCCGTGCCGGCCCTTTTCGGGGAGGCGCTCCCCCGCCGCGCGGGCGCGAGCGTGCGCGAGGCGCTGTGCGACGGGGAGGACTACGAGCTCGCCTTCAGCGTCTCCCGGCGGGCGGCGCTCGCCCCGTTCGAGGACGCGTGGCGCCGCGCGTTCCCGCGGACCCGGCTCACACGCGTGGGGAGGTTCGCGCCCAGGGGGGACCTTCCCCCGGGGGCGCTCACCCTGGAGGACTACCGTGGATACGAGCATCTGCGATAGGCTCAGGGCGGGGGCCGTCACCTCCAGCGCCGAGGAGACGAGGGCGCTCGCCGCCGAATGGGCGGCGACCCTGCCGGCGGACGTCACGGTTGCGCTCCATGGCGACCTCGGGGCGGGGAAGACGACCTGGGTCCAGGGCATGGCGCTCGGCTTCGGGATCACCGGGCCGGTCACGAGCCCCACCTTCACGATCTACAACCTCCACTGGGGCCCGGGGCGGATGCTGGCGCACCTCGACGCCTACAGGCTCGAGTCACCCGCTGAGGCCGAGGAGCTGCTGCTCGAGGAGTTCCTCGTCAGCCCCTGGTGCCTCGCCGTCGAGTGGCCCGAGCGGCTGCCGGGATGGATCGGGTCCGACGCGCTGCACCTCGAGCTCGACATCGCCCTCGACGGCCGGCACTCGGTCCGCCTGCGGTAGCGGCCCTAGGCCGGAGGTTCGGTCGGGGGCGGGACGCCCGGCTCCGCGCCTGCGGCCGGAGCCTCGCCAGGGGCGGGCTCGGCAGGGGCCGCCGCCTCGGGAAGGGGTGCCGCCTCGACGGGCGCGGCCTC
>PLXR01000076.1 GCA_003151495.1 Opitutaceae bacterium | reverse complement strand
GTGACCCGCCTTTCACCGACACGCCAGCAAGAGCTCTTCCCCGAGACCTGACCGCTCAGCCCGGCCGGCACGAGAAGCCGACCCGCGGCCACGGGCACCGGGCGTAGCCTGTCCTGCCGACGGTGAATGCAGTCTGGCTTACATAAGCTCCGCCCAAGTCCACCCTGCCGCCTTCCTCTGGGCCCCGGGCGCCGTTAGTTCGCGACCGCCCAACCCGACCATCAGACCCTCATTGGTGCTGCGCGCGACGGCTTAAATCAATTACGGTGCGCCAGGAAAAGCCTGGCGGAGGAGGAAGCAATGACCTGAAGCAAAGCTGAAACCTTCGAAAGGAACCTTGCAGGGAGAAAGCCCTGCCCGGTAGCGGTTGGTCACCAGCCGGAACCGAGTCTTGCGTGGAACGGGGGAGACCCCGGCTGCGAAGCGTAGACAGGGAGCATGCGGGCCGTGGGATTGAGCTCCGAGAGATTTATACCAGTGGAGGCCGACGCCGTCGTAATGGCGGAAGGCAACACCGAGGTGCCGCAAAGACCTGGCACCAAGGCTCCGCCGGGGTCCAAGACCGGGGCACGCATGCGGAGGTTCCCCAGGAACCTGGGAGATCCTGCGCTCTCCTCGTCTGGAAATGGAGGGAGGGGCGACTCCAATAACAACGACCCGGCTCGTGCGGGAAGTGTCCGACCGTACGGGAGCCCGACAGGGGACACGAAGGCAAGGACACGGATGAGGTACCGCCAAGCGAAGGCAACGAAGCGCGGCGGGAAGGAACGCTGGAAGTCCGAGCCGCCAATAGTACCGATGAAATTGGGGAACTCGACCACGAGGACCCAGTGGAGGGAAGAGGCGGCCGAGGCAGAGAATCGAACGAGGGAACGATGACCGAGACACTGAGCTTGGAAACCATCTCCACGAAACTTGAACGAATAGCTGAGCTGGCCAGGAAGCACCCGGAGCGGAGCTTCTCGTCGCTCCACCATGTCATTGACCTGGCGTGGTTGCGGGAGGCGACGCAACGGGTGCGCAAAGACGCGGCGGTTGGGGTAGACGGGCAGAGCTTTACTGACTACGAGGTGAATCTGGAGGCAAACCTCCAGGGGCTACTCGATCGGTTCAAGCTGGGCACGTACGTGGCCCCGCCGGTGCGCCGGGTGCACATCCCGAAGGGCGACGGGCGAACTCGACCAATTGGCATACCGACGTTGGAGGACAAGATTCTGCAACGAGCGGTGGCCATGGTGCTGGAAGCCATCTACGAGCAGGACTTCAAGTCCAGCTCGTACGGATTCCGGCCTGGACGAAGCGCGCACGACGCACTTCAAGCGTTGTGGGACGGGCTGATGGCCTGTGGTGGCGGCATTATCATAGATGCCGACATCTCAGATTTCTTCGGCACGCTCGACCACGCACAACTTCGGGGGTTCCTTGACCAGAGGGTGACGGACGGGGTGTTGCGGAAAGTGATACACAAATGGCTGAAGGCGGGAGTGTTGGAGGGAGGGGCGGTGACGTACCCAGAATCGGGTACACCCCAGGGCGGCGTCATTTCGCCGCTCTTGGCGAACATCTACTTGCACGAGGTCTTGGATGAGTGGGTCGAGCGGGACGTGCGTCCGCGCCTGCAAGGGCGCGCACAGCTCGTCCGCTATGCGGACGACTTCGTACTTGTCTTCGAACAGGAAGAAGACGCCAGGCGTGTGATGGCGGTGCTGCCGAAGCGATTCGGCAAGTACGGCCTGAAACTGCACTCGGAAAAGACGCGGCTGGTGGCATTCAAGCGCCCGCTGCAACGTCCAGGGCAGCCGCGCGGGGGCACAGGGAGCGAGCCACGACCAGAGACCTTCGATTTTCTCGGATTCACGCACCTATGGAACGTGTCCCGAAAGAATCGATGGTATGTGCAGCGCAGGACGGCGACCAAGCGCCTCACGAGGGCGCTGGACCGCATACGGCAGTGGTGTCGGGAACACCGGCACGACGACATAGCGGACCAGCATCGCGCGTTGGCGTCGAAGCTCCGAGGGCACTACGGATACTACGGGATAACCGGGAACTCCCAAGGGCTCTCGCGCTTTGCGCACGAGGTGCAGCGCATCTGGCGCAAGTGGCTTGACCGCCGATCGCAGCGGGCGAACATGCGGTGGGAGAAATTCATCAGACTGCTCGTCCGCTACCCGCTACCCAGGCCACGTGTTGTTGTACGCACGATCTGAAACGCAACGGACCGACAAGCGAATCTCCGACCTCGAAGAGCCGGGTGCGTCAGTCGCGCACGCCCGGATCTGTGGGGGCCCCGGGGCCATAAGGTCCCGGGGCTACCCGAGGACCGGATCGCCGGCCGGTTGCATGCGTTGGGTCTACGCCATCCATTGTCCCCGACGAACCGCACCGCGCTGGCGCCTGTGGAATTGCGGCAACTGCTGGACGTCAACTATCTTCACCCGGTGACGTCAGCTACATCGCCCCATTGTTGTCGGGGGTAGTTGTCGGTTGATCGGTAGTTGTCGTAGTTGTCGCTGGGGTGGTGACGCCTCTCTTTCGAGCTTC
This sequence comes from Opitutaceae bacterium, assembly GCA_003151495.1. Lineage (GTDB taxonomy): Bacteria > Verrucomicrobiota > Verrucomicrobiia > Opitutales > Opitutaceae > Palsa-1447. Next base: position 1,364 of record PLXR01000076.1, on the reverse strand, counting down.
TTCGCTGCGGTAGCTGGGGCCGGTCATCTCCAGGATGACCGCGTGGTGGACCAGCCGGTCGATGGCGGCGGCGGTGGTCATGGGATCCTTAAAAATGCGGATCCAATCGCTGAAGACCAGGTTGCTGGTGATGAGGACGCTTTTGCGCTCGTACCGCTCGGCCAGGAAGGTGAAGAGGACCTCCATTTCATCGCGGCTCTGCTGGACGTAGCCGATGTCGTCGAGGATCACGGCGTGATAGATGTCGAGCGTGGCCAGTTCACGTTCGAGGCGAAGGTCGCGCTTGGCGGCCAGCAGCCTCTGGACGAGCGCAAAGGTCGGCGTGAATAGGACCCGGTAGCCGTGCCGGATGAGCTCGTGGCCGATGGCAGCTACGACGTGGCTCTTGCCTCGGCCAGGCAGTCCAAAGACGAGCAGGTTCTCCCCACGTTCGACAAAGCCCCCTTCGCACAGGCTCGCCATCTGCTTCATCACCTTGGGTGACAGCCGACCTCGCTCGAGGGTTGCCAGGGTTTTCTCCGCGGGAAGGTCCGAGTCGCGAAGCGCGCGATCGATGCGACGGGTCCGACGCTCTTCGATTTCAAGTTCGGCCAAGTGCTGGAGGTATTGGCTGAAGGTCCACCCCTCGCGGCTGGCCTTGATCGCGATCTCCTCGGCGTGCCGTGTGAAGGCAGGCAGCTTGAGCGCGCGCAGGAGCACCAGAAGGGCGTCGAGCGGGCTCGGCGTGACCGTGTTGACGGCGACGCTGGTCATGATGCCACCTGTTCGAGGAGCAGGTCGTAATCCGCGAGATTGACCAGCGGAGCTTCGAGTGCGGGGATGCACCGCTGACAGGTGCTGTCTGCCGCCTGTGTGCATCTCTTCTTGGTTGCGTCCGCCGTTACGACGGTCCCATCGGCAAGCAGAGCCGTGAGCGCTTGCTCGACATCGGCTTCCATCGTGCTGGCGGCCAGGTGAAGAATTCGCAGGTATTCAACGTCGCCTTTGATTCCAGGCTTGGTCGCCTGGATCGCGTCGTATGCCCGCCTGAAAGTCACGCTTGGAAACAGCTCGTCTCGGTAGACGTAGCGAGAAAACGCGCCCGGCTTGCGCACCAAGGACCAGATGACGTGCCGGTAGTCGATGCGTGCAGTCTTGCCTCGCAGCCTGTCGCAGGCCAATTCCAGCTTGTCGGCGTAGTACACCTCGATTCGGTGCTCGAACACGCGCACTCTCACCCGTGCGCCGATCAGCCTCGACGGCACCGAGTAGGCGCACGACTTGACCCGGATAGTGCTCGTCGACGCCACGGGCGCCGCTATTTCTGCGTACTCTGGCAAACGCTCCACCACCAGTGGCCGCATGGCTTCGATCTCCTCGGCGAC
>PLXR01000139.1 GCA_003151495.1 Opitutaceae bacterium | reverse complement strand
GTTGCAGCGGCCGCCGCCGGAGATCCGCACCTTCGCGAGCGTGTGGGCGGTGGCCTCGTGGAGGGTGACCTCCGCCGCGGGGTCCCTCTCGGCGCAGGTGATCGCCGCGAAATACCCCGCCGCCCCGCCGCCCGCGACCAGGACCCTCCTTCGCCCGCCCATGGTTCCCCCTGGCATCCCGGGGTCAGGAGCGCTTGACGGTCACCAGCGTGACGTCGTCGCGTTGGACCGTGCTCCCTGTGAATCGCCGGATGCTCTCGAGCACGCCGTCGTTGATCTCGCGCGCCGGGCGCATGTGGAGCGCGCGCACCACGTCCGCCAGCCGGGCGCTCGAGTACTCCTTCTCCTCCTCGTTGGGCGCCTCGGTGACCCCGTCGGTGTAGAGCACGAACGTGTCGCCCGGGCCGAACGGCTCGACCTTGTCCTCGACCGCCGCCGTGAAGATGTCGTCGGGCACGAGGCCGACCGGCATCCCCTCCGAGCGCACAAGGTGCGTGAGGTAGTTGCCGGTCGACGGGTCCCTGCGGGCGAAGAGCGGAAGCTCGTGGCCGGCGCGGGAGAACGTCACCGTGTTCGCCACGATGTCGATCACCGCGTAGAGGACCGTGACGTAGATCTCGCCGTGGATGTCGGCCCCCATGGTGCGGTTGAGCTCAATCAGCGCCTGGGAGGGCGACCCGTGCCTTGGGGCGATCTGGCGCAGGTTCGTGCGGCAGACGGCCATGTAGAGCGAGGCCCCGATCCCCTTTCCCGAGACGTCCGCGACGACGACCCCCAGGCGCGTGGGTGAGAGCACGATGACGTCGAAGAGGTCGCCGCCCACGCGCTGCGCCGGGGCGTATCGGGCGTCCAGGTCGAGCCCGGGGAACACCGTCGACTGCGACGGCAGCAGCATCTGCTGAATCCCGCTCGCGATCGAGAGGTCCAGGTCGAGCTGCCCCCGCTCGATCTGGAGGTTTAGGAACTCGGCATTGTGGAGCGCGAGCGCGGCCTGCTCCGCCAGGGTCTGCATGAGCGTGCACTCCATCTCGGTGAAGAGCCGGTTGTCCACCGGGTTCGCCACGACGAGCACCCCGAAGAACCGGTCCCGGAACCTCATGGGGACGGCGATCACGGAGCGCACGAGCAGGTTCGGGTCGTCGTGCCTCACGATCCTCGGGTCGCGCGTCGCGTCCGCGATCAGCTCGCCCCGACCCGTCTGCGCCACCCTGCCCGCGATGCCCTCGCCGATCGGGAACTCCTCCGACCTGAGGACCTGCTCGATGAACTTGGCGCGGGTCGTAAGCTTGCCCTTCACGTGGTCCGGGAGCGGCCGGTGGGGCGGGAACAGGCCCTCGACGGCGACGCCCCTCATCATGTCGCCGGCGGTCCGCTCGAAGATGCAGGCGCTCAGGGCGCCCGTGCACAGGATGGAGGCGTGGACGATTCTCTGGTGGAGCTCCTGCCGGGAAAGGCCCTCGCCCAGGGCCTCCGCCATCAGGTGCATGAAGTCGAGGGCGCGCTGGCGGTCCTGGAACGCCCTGCTCCTCTCCTCCTCAAGGATGTCCGCGTTTCCCCTGAGGCGGAACAGCGCGATGCCGAGCCCGGCGGCGACAAGCAGGAGGCACGTGATGAGGAAGAGATGCATGGAGTTTCCCTCCGGCCGTCCGGTGGCGCTCAGAGGGGACTAAACAGGAGACTTCAGCCCTGCTCAACGCGGTTCTTCATGAAAACGAGCACGTCCTGAAACTTGCCGCGGTTCGTCTCGTCCGCCACCACGAGGTTCTCGTGGGCCTCGAGGACGAGCCGCGCGTTCTCGAGCTCGCCCCGGTCCCCGCAGACCAGGGGCGTGTTGCAGCTGTCGCCTCCCGAGCCGGCCTCGCTGATGTCCACGGTGAGCAGCTTGTGCAGGCCGAGGTTGCGGACGAGCTCCAGGTTGCGCTGCCCCATCCGCACGAGGACGAGGCTCCCCTTCTGGGAGCCCTTGCGCAGCTCCAGGGCGAATCCCGCGAGCACGCCCAGGAAGGTGCTGTCCATGCTCGTGCAGCGCAGGAAGTCGATTGCGAACCGGGTCTTCCCGGCCTTCATCATCTGTGCCACGAAGTCGCGCAGGCACGCGCTGTTGAGGAAGCTGGCCCTCCCCTCGATGCGCACCACCACCGGGTCGGAGTATGCGTCGACCATGTATACCGGCTTTGCGGCTTCGGGAGTCACGCTTTTGCCAGAATTTGTCGGAGGACGTAGGGGAGTATTCCGCCGTGCTGGTAGTAGTCGATCTCGATGGGGGTGTCGATCCGGCAGCGAACCGGGACATCGAGGGTTTCTCCGCCCTTGCGGGTGACGCGAAGGGTGAGGTCCTGCTGGGGCCTGAGGTCCAGCCCGAGACCCAGCACCGAGTAGGTCTCGGTCCCGTCGATGCGAAGCGTCAAGGCGGTGGTCCCCTCCTTGAACTGGAGCGGGAGGACCCCCATTCCGACCAGGTTGCTCCGGTGGATGCGCTCGAAGCTCTGCGCCACGACCGCCTTGACCCCGAGCAGGTTGGTCCCCTTCGCAGCCCAGTCGCGCGACGAACCCGTGCCATACTCCTGGCCCGCGATGATGACGAGGGGGGTCCCGCGCCGGCGGTACTCCGCCGCCGCGTCGAAGATCGAGAGCTTGGTGCCCTCGGGCTGGAGGAGCGTGTTGCCTCCCTCCTCCCCCCCGAGCATCAGGTTCTTGATCCTGACGTTCGCAAAGGTGCCGCGCGTCATCACGCGGTCGTTTCCGCGCCTTGAGCCGTAGCTGTTGAAGTCCTCGAACAGGACGCCGCTTTCCTGCAGGAACCTGCCCGCAGGCGACGCCTTCTTTATCGACCCGGCCGGGGAGATGTGGTCCGTCGTGACCGAGTCGCCGAACACCCCGAGCGCCCGGGCCCCCGTGAGCTCCGCGATCGCGCCCGGGGTCATCGCGAAGTCCGCGAAGAAAGGGGGCTCCTGGATGTAGGTCGACTTCGGGTCGAACGCGTACGTGTCCCCGGTGGACGAGGGAATCTCGTTCCACTTGGGGTTCTGGGACGCAAAGTCGGTGTAGAGCCTCCTGTAGACCTCGGGCTTCAGGGCCGACTGCATGAGCTCCTTGACCTCTGCGAGCGTCGGCCAGATGTCGCGCAGGAAGACGTCCTTCCCGTCGCTCCCCCTCCCGAGCGGCTCGAGGGTCATGTCGATGTCGACCCGGCCCGCCAGGGCAAAGGCGATCACCAGCGGCGGCGACATGAGGAAGTTGGCCTTGATGCTCTGGTGGACCCGCGCCTCGAAATTGCGGTTTCCGGAGAGAACGGAGGCCGCCACGAGGTCGCCCTTGGCGATCGCGTTCTCGATCGGGACGGAGAGCGGGCCGGAATTCCCGATGCAGGTGGTGCATCCGTAGCCGACGGTCTGGAAGCCGAGCTTGTCCAGGAAGGGCTGGAGCTTCGTGCGCGTCAGGTAGTCCGTCACGACCCGTGAGCCCGGGGCCAGCGAGGACTTGACCGCGGGCCCCACGCTCAGCCCGCGCTCCACCGCCTTCTTCGCCAGGAGGCCGGCGGCGAGCATGACCGAGGGGTTGGAGGTGTTGGTGCAGCTCGTGATCGCNNTGGAGGTGTTGGTGCAGCTCGTTATGGCCGCGATGAGGACGCTTCCGTGGCCCAGCCTCGCGGTGCCGCTCCCGTTCAACTGGACGTCCACGCTCGCCCCCTTGAGGTCCTCGGGCTTCTTTCCGAAGCCGCTCTCGGCCACCGGCCTCGAGAACGAGCCCACGAACTCCCTCTTGAGGTCGGGCAGCTCGATCCTGTCCTGGGGGCGCTTCGGGCCCGCGACGCTCGGGACCACCGAGCCGATGTCCAGCTCGATGTCCTGGGAATAGTCGATGTCGCCCTTCTTCGGGATGCCCCAGAGGTTCTGGGCCCTGTAGTAGGCCTCGTAG
>PLXR01000094.1 GCA_003151495.1 Opitutaceae bacterium | reverse complement strand
TGCGACTGCGGCAACATCCAGGAAATCTTCGCGACCGACATCCGGCTGGCCATCCCCGACCCCGTCTATCCCGTGTACGTCGACACGAACGTGATGGCGGGGCGCACCGGCCCGGGGGCCGACGGGCGCTACGAGGGGATCCTCTACCTGGACTCGACCGCCTCAAACGGCTACGTGCCCGCGGTGCCCTCCGCCCCCGCGGACCTGATCTACCTCTGCTTCCCGAACAACCCGACCGGGGCCGTGGCCTCGAAGGCGCAGCTCGCCGCCTGGGTCGCCTATGCGAGGCGCAACAAGGCCGTGATCCTCTACGACTCGGCCTACGAGGCGTACATCCGCGACCCGCAAGTCCCCCACTCGATCTACGAGATCGAGGGCGCGCGCGACGTCGCGATCGAGTTCAGGAGCTTCTCGAAGACCGCGGGGTTCACGGGCACCCGGTGCGCCTACACCGTCGTCCCGAAGACGCTCATGGCAGCCGACGCCTCGGGCGCGCCCCACTCGCTCCATGCGCTCTGGAACCGAAGGCACACGACGAAGTTCAACGGGGTTTCCTACCCGGTGCAGAGGGCCGCGGCCGCGGTCTTCTCGGAGGAGGGCCGCAACCAGGTCCGCGGCCTGACCGACTTCTACCTGGCCAATGCCCAGCTGGTGCGCAACGCCATGGCCCGCCTCGGATTCAGGTGCGTCGGAGGGGAGAACGCGCCCTACATCTGGGTGAGCGTCGGCCGCGACTCGTGGGAGTTCTTCGACCTGCTGCTCGAGAAGGCCCAGGTGGTGTGCACGCCCGGGGCCGGATTCGGGAAGTGCGGCGAGGGCCACGTGAGGATCAGCGCCTTCAACAGCCGCGAGAACGTCGAGAGGGCGCTCGAACGGATCGCCTCGGCCCTCCGGTAGCGTCAGTTCCTCGCCGGGATCTCCGAGAGGATCTCCTGGGAGAGCGCGGAGACGTCGGCCGTGAGCAGGCTCGCCAGCCTGTCGAAATTCCTTCCGTCCCAGGCGGCGCCCGGCGCGACGAAGAGCCTCCGGGCGACCACGCGGGGGCTGGGCCCCGCGGTCGAGACCTCCACCATCGCGGAGAAGCTTGCGCCGAACGAGCCGGAGCGGCCCGCCGCGCCCTCGCAGGCGCGGACCTCGACCGCGACGTCATAGTCGCGCTCCTGGTCCAGGGGAAACGGCTCGGTGCTCACCTGCGAGACCTGGGCCGAGCCGAGGAGCCCGGCCTTGAGCACGCGGGTGATCGCGGCGTCAAGGGGCTCCGCCCATCGCCGGTAGTCCCGGAACTCGACCTCGTTCTCCCCCGTGCGCACCACGATCTCCCTGTGCTTGAGGTAGCCCTCAAGCCTCACCGCCCTGAGCCCGACCCGGGCGCCCGCGGGGGCCTGCGGCTGGACCGCCTGGGCCGGCCCGTCCGAGAGGACGTAGTACCGGGTCGGGTCGTCCTGGGCGGGCTGGGCCACGTTGCAGGCGGCCAGGGCTCCCAGGAGGCCGGCGGCGGCGAGCGCGGCGAGGATCCTCGGGCGAAGGGTTTTCATGTCGTTCATGGGATGCCGGGGCTTAATTGGGGCCCTTGCGCCCCGAGAGGAGCGCGTTCGGGTTTCGTTCCAGGAAATCCGCCAGCTTCTGCACCGACTCGGCGGCGTCGGCGACCCGCTCCAGCGCCCGGGTCGTCTCGGTGCCGAAGCTCTGCTGCGCGTTGATGAATCCCTTGGCGGACTGCGCCGCCGCGTTGAAGGACTCGAGAGCCGCCTTCGCCTGGACGAGCGTCGCCTGCAGCTCCTTCCCGTTCGAGTCCACCTGCGTGTCGAGCTTGCCGATGGAGGAGCGGAGCACCTCGAGGGTCTTGTTCAGGTTCTCCAGGGAGTGGATCGTGTCGGGCGACCGGGCCAGGGCGTCCACGGACTCGCCGGTCTTCTTCCACTGGGCCGCCAGCCCCTTGAAGTCGACCCCCTCCACCCTCTGCCTCGCCTCGGCGACGAGCTTCTTCAGCTCGTCGGAGAGCCCCCGGAAGTCGATCTCCTGCATCCTCGCGAGGAGGGTGGTCGCGTTGGCCATGAGCGAGGCCGCGCTCGCCCGGAACTCGGAGATCTCGGAGGGGGCGGACGGGATCACCACGTACTTGACGTCGGTCGTCGTGCTGGTGTCCGGGTGCTTGGCCGGGTCCATGAAGTCGAGCTCAACGAAGAGGAGCCCCGTGGCGAGGCCGCTGATCTCGAGCTGGGCCCTGAGGCCGTGGTCGACGAGCGCCTGGAGGGCCCCGCGGTCGGCGACGTCGAGCTCGGCCCCGTGCGCGTCGGAGATCGACCCGCGGTTGAGCTCGCAGAGCACGACGGCGAGCGACTTGCCGGTCTCGCGGTCGTAGCGGATCGAGGTGTCGACGACCCGGCCCACCCGCACGCCGCGCAGCTTCACGGGCGAGCCCTGGTCGAGGCCGCTTATCCCCTCGTTGAAGTAAACGAGGAAGCGCTCGGGCCTGGAGAAGAGGCTCAGGCTGCCGATCGAAAGCAGCGCGATCATGCCGATAGCAAACGCGCCCAGGACGAAGGCTCCTACCACCGCGGGGCTGACTTTTGTTTTCATTTGCAAGGGGATGCCTGGGGTGGCGTGGCGCTACTCTGCTCCTATTCCCCGGCGTGTCAAAAATTCTACGACCCTCGGGTTGTCCGAGTTCCTGGCCACCTCGCTCGGCTTCCCCTCGGCGATGATGCCGCGCTTGTCGCGGTCGAGCATGACGATCCTGTCGGCGATCCCGAAGATCGAGTCCACGTCGTGGGAGACCACGACGATCGTCGTCCCGAAGGTGTCCCTGACCTGGACGATGAGCCTGTCCAGGTTGCGCGCCGTCACCGGGTCGAGGCTCGCCGAGGGCTCGTCGAAGAAGACGATCCCCGGGTCAAGCGCCAGGGCCCTCGCAAGCCCCGCCCTCTTCCTCATCCCGCCGCTCAGCTCCGAGGGGTAGTGCTCCTCGTACCCCTCGAGGCCGACCTGGGCCAGCTTGAACGCGGCGATGCTGCGGATCTCGTCGGCGGGGAGGCTCGTGTACTCCTCCAGCGGGAGGGCGATGTTCTCGCCGAGGGTCAGCGACGTCCAGAGGGCGCCGCTCTGGAAGAGCATGCCGAAGGTCCTGAGCATCTCGCGCCTGCTCTTGGAGTCCGCGCTCGTGAAGGACCGCCCGTTGAAGCGGACCTCCCCCCGCACCGGCGTGTTGAGCCCGATCATGTTCCTCAGGAGGGTCGTCTTGCCGCAGCCCGACCCCCCGATGACGAAGAAGATCTCCGCGGGCCGCACCCTGAAGGACACGCCGTCGAGCACCAGCTTCTCGTCGTAGCTGCAGGCGAGGTCGGTGACCTCGATGGCGGGGTTCGCGTCCGAGCTCATAGGCCGATGACGTGGAAGAGCACCGCGAAGACCGCGTCCGCGACGATGATGAGGAGGATCGAGGTGACGACGGCCGACGTCGCCGCGTTGCCCACCCCCGCGGCGTCGCGCTCGGACTGGAGCCCCCGGAGGCAGCCCGAGAGCCCCACGATGAGCCCGAACACGACCGCCTTGATGACGCCCACCAGGACGTCCTGGAGGTCGACGATCGTCAGCATCTCGACCCAGTAGGCCGTCGGGGGGATGTCGAGCGTCGTGTAGGCGACCGCCATGCCGCCGAGGACGCCCAGGCAGTTGGCGTACATCGCGAGCAGCGGCATCATCAGGACGAGCGCGAACACCCTCGGGATGACGAGGAATCGCACCGGCGATATTCCGAGGGTCGAGAGGGCGTCGATCTCCTCGTTGGCCTTCATGCTCCCGATCTCGACGGCGTAGGCGGCCCCCGTCCGACCCGACAGGGTGACGGCCGCCATCAGGGCGCCCATCTCCCGGGTCATCGCGACGCCTATCAGGTCGCTGACCCAGATCTCCCCCCCGAACCTCTTGAGGACGATGGCCCCCGAGTAGGCGAGCGTGACCCCGACCAGGAAGCTGATGAGGCTCACGATCGGGAGCGCCATCGCGCCGCACTTCTGCATCTCGCCCACGGTGTCGCTCCAGCGCAGCCCCGCCCTCCCGCGAACGAGCCTCGTGGTATCGATCCAGAACTCCCCCACGAACTGCAGGAGGCCGCGGACGTGGGCCATTGTCTCGCGGGTTGCGAGCCCGACCTCGACGACGAAGCTCCTCGAGTGCTCGTCGCGGCCCCGCGTGCGCAGGGAGGAGAGGAACTGCCCCGAGAGCGCCCGCATCTTGTCGGGGAGCGCCTGAATGTCGCAGTCTATGCCGGACGTCCCGCACCACTGCTGGGCCTCTCCCAGGTAGACGACCAGGGACGTGTCCCACTGCGACACCGCGTCGGCCCTGATGCGCACCGCCGTCGGCTTCTCCGGCAGGGTGAAGGATGGCCAGCGCGGCGTCCTCGACTCGAGCCTCCAGGGGCCCCCGAGCCGGATCTCGAGCACGGACCCGTCGGTCCGGGCCGTGACGCTGGCACCTGTGGGCTCTGGGGTCGCCTGCATCGACTGGAATCTCGGGCAGGGGCGCCCCGCGCGCCAGTCCAATTTACGGGCCCGGGGCGCGCGTCCACTGGACCCAGGCGACGGACCACCGGCCGGCCCGCCTGACGTAGAGCGTCGAATACCTGGTCCTGACCGACGATCCGCCGGCCTTCCTGTAGGTCACGTAGGCCCCCACGAGGGCCGTGTCGCCATAGGTGCGGATCACGACGTCGTGCAGGCGCAGGTCCCGGGCGTCGGGCCGCTCGGCCGCCTCGCGCAGGAACTCTGCCTTGTCGATCACCCGGCCGTCGGCGAGCACGCCGAGGAAGTCGTCGGCCAGGAGCGCCCTGAACCGGGCGACGTCGCACGAGAGGAAGGCGCGCACGTAGTCGTCGTTGAGCTGACGCAGCGCGACGTCGTCGGTCCCCGGCGGTTCCGCGGCCCCGAGCGGGGCGGCGCACAGCAGGAGGAGCGCGAGGAGGGCGCACATGGTGCGGGTCATCCCCGCAGGAATGACCCAAACCCCCGCCCGGATCAACGCCGCAAACATGCGCCATTGATTTCCGGGGGGTTCTCCACCACCCCTTTCCGGGTCATCCCCCGCCGCGTGCCCCCCTCCCCAGAACCCACCTCGCTCGCCGGAGTCGTAGAGCGCATCATCTTCCTGAACGAGGAGAACCACTACACGATCGC
>PLXR01000027.1 GCA_003151495.1 Opitutaceae bacterium | reverse complement strand
GCCGGCTGGGGCTGGTCGATGTGGAACCTGCGCGGCGGCTTCGGGATCGTCGACAGCGGCCGCGCGGACGTGAAGTACGAGGCCTTCAACGACCACAAGCTCGACCGCCGGATGCTCGAGCTGCTGCTGGCGGGCTAGCGCGCGGCCGGGCCCAACAGCTCCCCCGCCCGCTCGATAAGCTCGAAGCACGAGCGGCTGCTGTGGTACGGGCATTTCCAGAGGCTCACCTTGGGCAGCGGCAGCGGCTTGCCCTCGCGGGTGAGCAGGTTGTACCAGTCGCCGTGCTCGCGGTCGACGAACTTGGCCTTGATGTAGTCCCAGCTGTGGAGGGACGCCGAGAGGTAGCGCGGTTCACCCGAGATCTGGTAGGCGTTCATGAACCCGATCGCGGCCTCCGCCTGCTGCCACCACTCCTTGCTGGTGTTGGTGTAGCCCCCCGGTCCCCCGTCGCTGACGAGGCTTCCGTCCGGCTCCACCCCCTCGGCAAGCGTGACCCGCGCGATGTCGACCGCGACGGATTTCGCGTGGCTCACCGCGGCGGGGTCGCCGAGCACCTCGGCGGCCTCGACCAGGAGCCAGCTCAGCTCGATGTCGTGCCCGTAGGAGACGTCAGCCGGCGTGGACTTGCGGCCACCGGGCTCATCCTCGAAGTCCACGGCCACCGGGGTCCAGTCGTCCTTCATGAAGAGGATCAGGTGGTGGGTCTTCGGGTCGACGATGTGCGTGACCACCATGTCGAAGAGGGAACGCTGGTCGGACCTCAGGCCCGGGTCGGGCCAGGCGCGCAGGAGGTTCGTGTAGCCCTCCAGGATGTGGATGTGGGAGTTCTGGGACTTCGGCGCTGCCCCGAGGATGTTGCCCGTCGCGGTGATCCTGTTCCAGTGCTCGTCCAGCACGTCGAAGTAGCCCCCGTTCACGCGGTCCCGCGCGTGGGCCTCCACGAGGCGGTAGATCGCGATCGCCTTGTCGAGGGCCGCCTTCTCCCCGGTGGCCCGGTAGTACTCGGAGAGCGAGTAGATCCCGAACACCTGCCCGTAGATCAGCTTGACCGGCGGGCGGATCTTGCCGTCCGGGCTGGCCGAGGCCTGGGATTTCCCGTCAGGGGTGATCGCCCAGTACAGCCCCCCGTTTTCCTTGTCCCAGAAATGGTCCACGAGGTCGTTGTAGGCGTAGCGCGCCATCTCGAGGTACGCGGGGTCGTGGTAGAGGCGGTAGGCCGTGGAGTAGGTCCACAGGATGCGGCTTGTCAGGAGCGCCCCGCGGGGAACGTCGTTCCTCACCTGCATGTCCGCGGTGATCATCCCGACGAATCCTCCGTTCTCCGGGTTGCGGGTGTGCTTCATCCAGAAGGGCAGGATATCGCCCTTCACCTCGCCCTCCGCGCTTGCCACGAGGGCCTCGAGCTCCGCGCGCGGAGGTCCCTGGACCGCGGCCGCGCGCCCGGCGGGGAGGAAGAGGCAGGTTGCGAGGACCAGGGCGCCAGCGGGGGATTTTGGGAGCGGCATCGTCAACGGGGGTTTGGACGGGATCACCTACTATGCCTGCATTGCGGCATTCTTCCAGCAAGGCTATCGGAAATCATCGCCGGGACAAAAGGAATCTGCCGCTGCCCGCCCGGTATGAGCCCTGCGAATCCGGCCCATGAAGGCGCCCTCAGAGCCGGCTGCGCAGGTCGTCGGGCAGGAGGTCGAGCGCAATCTCGCGCAGGCGGGGGTCGGCGATCTCGATTCCGAATGCGCGGCCGATCACCAGCAGGTTGTAGAGCGAGCCGGTGGAGAGCGACCGAAGCCTCGCCTCGCTCGCGGCCTGGAGGCACTGGCCCGCCTGGGCGCGCGACAGCTCAGCGCGCCCGGCCTGCGCCAGCACGATCGCAAGGCTGACCCTGCGGTCCCAGGGAAGGTACCTGTCCCCGCCGCTCGAGATCCTCGCCAGGAGCTCGTCCAGGGTCCGCCCGGCGGAGGCCGCGTCGCCGCGCGCGCCCTCCACCTCGAGCCGCGCGACAAGGGCCCCCACGTCGCCCGGGTACCTCCGGAGGGCCACGCCCAGGGCCGCGGCCCTATCGAGGTCCCCCGTCTCGACCATGTACTCCGCCAGCCGCCCGGCGGCCGCCGAGGGCGCCTGCTCGTCGACCACCTCGAAGACCTGGACGGACTGTCCCTCGAACCCGCCCCCCACCGGCATCTGGTAGGGCACGGGCCGGAGCCAGCCCGGGACATTCCACCTGCGCAGCTCCCCGACGAAGAAATTGGGCCGGGTCGCGAACCGCTTGTCCAGGTAGAGGCGCGCGAAATCATCGAAGAACCGGTCCCACGAGGGCACCACGACATACTTCACCCCGCGCGCGACAAGGCCGTTGTGCGCCTCCTCCATCGTGAGCGAGGCGGCGATGTTGAGCGCGGCGCCGAAGCCGGCCCCGTTGTCCGGCGCCGGGGTCCCGAGGCCGCGGAGCCCGCCGAAGAAGCACAATCCGGCGGTCACGTCCGGCGAGGCGTAGGCCACGATCCCCTCCTCCCCGGCCCTCCTCGCGAGCCAGTGGGCAAGGTGCCGCTCGACCAGCTCCCCGGACTCCCGGGGGGTGAGGCGGGGTTCGGCAGGGGCGGTGCCCGCGGGCGCGAGCTGGCTGAGCCCGGCCGCCGCGCATGCGAGGGTCAGGGCCGCCCATGCCCAGCGCAGGGGTGACCGGCCGGCCCCTCCGCAGGTTGCCGCGACCCCGAGTGCGAGGAGCGCGGCGTCGCACATCCCCCACGCGCCCAGCTGTCCGCATGCCACCGCGCCCGTGACGAGGGCGGGCCCGAGGGCCACCGCGAGGGCGGTGCGGGTCGTGGATGCGGTCGAGGGGCGCACCACCATCCATGCCGCCAGCGGGAGCGCCAGGAGCGGCAGGAGGGTGGCCCAGGCCTCGGCCGTGAATCCGTCGCGCACGAGCCACGCCCCGGTGCTCGCCGCCACGGCTGCGTTCGGCAGGAGGCTCAGGCGCGCCCAGGAGGAGTCCTGGACAAGGTGTCCCCACGCACCCGTCACGAGGATTGCGGCCGGAACGGCCGCAACCGCCAGGGCCGCGGCGACCGCACGGGCCATGGAGCGCGGACCCCACGCAGGGGCCACCCCGCGGAACCTCGCCGTCCCCATCTCGAGCAGTTCGCCCGCGCCGATCCACGCCACCCCGTAGAGCGGGTGCACCGACTCCATCCTAAGCGATCCCATGTGCGACGGGAAATACTCCGCCAGGCACACCGCGAGCACGGAGGCCCCTCCCCAGCGCGCCCATGTCCCCCACGGAAGGCCCTCACCCGGGGTTCCAGGGGCATCCCCTTTCGGTCGGCACGCCCAGGCCGCGAGGAACCCTCCAAGGACGATGCCGGCCGTGACCGGCGCCTGGCTGCGGACGTCGACCCACATGCCCAGCCCGCCGACGACGCCCGCGAGGGCGAACCACCGGCCACGCCTAGGCGCGGCCGCGCCCGCCAGAAGCAGGAGAACGCTCCCGAACCCGCAGGCGGCCTCAAGCCCCGGCTGGTCGGGCATGCCCGGGAGGAAGCGCGCCGCGAACGGGAAGAAGGTCGCCAGGCCCGCGCACGCGAGGGCGCCCGAAAGCGGCCCGAGCCGCCAGCCGACGAGGGCGCCTGCGAGGGCGATGAGGATCGCGTGGAGGACCGGGTCGGCGTAGGTCGCCGCGCGTTCCACGGACAGCCCGACCGGCCTGCCGGAGAGCCGGTGGTCAACGAGGGCGACCAGGCCCAGCCACCAGCGGTAGGGCGAGGCCGCCTCCACGTCGTGGCCGTTGGGGGCGTTCTCGTAGTCGACGTGGCGCACGCGCGCCTCGCGGCGCGAGAACATGAGCTGCGCCTGCGCGATCCATTGGAAGCTCGCGGGGTTCGCCTCGGGCACGATCAGCTCGCGCTGGCCGTCGGCGTAGCCCGTCGGGGAGCGCCGGTCGATCTGGTCCGCGGCCCTCGCCCGGCCCTGGAGGCCAGAAACGGCCGCCATCCTCTGCACGCGTGCGCTGTCGGCCCATGCCAGGAAGCCGAGCGCGCACACCGGGACGATCACCCACAGGCGCGGTAAGATCCGGGCAGAAAGGCTCATTCAGGTCATTCGGGGCAACCGTTGCTGGGAAGGCGCCCATTGAACCGCATGGGGGGCCCGGCGCAAGGAGAGTCCGGACCGAGGACCCCGAACTCTCTCTTGACGGGTCATTTTGGGCGGTCCTGCATGGTCACGCCCATGGTACCCCCGGAAATCCCCAAGAGCCGCGGAATCCAGGGCCGCGCGAGGCGGCTGGCGGGCATCGTGCTCCTGCCGGTCGCGGTCCTGGCGGGCGCCTCGGACCCGGGGATCAGCCAGAGGCCCCTGGCCCCGCGCCCGCCCCCCCGCGGCGCGACGATGTTCACCGAGCTGGCGCCCGGGGAGACGGGGATCCGGGTCGAGAACCCCTACGACGACACCCGGATGTGGGGTGAGCTCTACCCCGAGCTCGCCGACGGCGCGATCGGCACCGGCGTCGCCATCGGCGACTATGACGGGGACGGGCGGCCCGACCTCTTCGTCGCGACCAAGACGAGGGGATGCAGGCTCTTCCGGAACCTCGGGGGCTACCGTTTCGAGGACGTGACCGCCCGGGCGGGGGTCGGCGCCGCGCCGGGCATCTGGAACACCGGGGCGACCTTCGTCGACATCAACAACGACGGCCTCCTCGACCTCTATGTCTGCCGCTTCAACGCCCCCAACCTCCTCTACGTGAACCAGGGCGACGGGACCTTCAGGGAGATGGCCCATGCGTATGGCCTGGACGTGGTCGACGCCTGCGCGATGGCCTATTTCTGCGACTACGACCGCGACGGGCGCCTCGACGTCTTCATCCAGACGAACCTCCTCGACAACAATGAGCACCCGGGCGGGCAGAGGAACTACCTCTTCCACAACAACGGCGACGGCACCTTCACGAACGTGACGGAGCGCGCCGGGATCAGGGGCGAGGCCCACGGCCATTCCGCCCTGTGGTGGGACTTCGACAACGACGGGTGGCCCGACCTCTATGTCGCCGACGACTTCGCGGCGCCGGACGTCCTCTACCGCAACAACCGCGACGGCACGTTCACGGACGTGATCAACGCCGTCGTGCCGCACACCCCATACTCGTCGATGGGATCCGACATGGGAGACCTGCTCAACAACGGGCGGATCGACCTGTTCGTCGCCGACATGGCCGAGGCCTCGCGCGAGCAGGACCAGCGGGGGATGGCGGACTCCCGCAGCCGAACGACCGAGGACGACGGCAACCCGCGGACCGCCCCCCAGTACGAGCGCAACGCGCTCTACCTGAACACTGGGACGGGCCGCTGCACGGAGGCCGCCCAGCTCGCCGGGCTGGACGCCACCGGCTGGACCTGGTCGCCGCGCTTCGAGGACCTGGACAACGACGGCCGCCTCGACCTCTTCGTGACCAACGGCATGTACCGGGAGGCCCACAACATCGACATCCTGGCGCGGCAGGCCGGGGCCGACACGCCGGCCGAGAGGCTTCGGATCATGCGCGCAAGCCCCGTGTTCGCCGAGGCCCACCTCGCCTACCGGAACCTGGGCGACCTGAGGTTCGAGAACGTGGGTCCGGCCTGGGGCCTCGACCAGAAGGGTGTCGCCTTCGGGTCGGCCCTCGGCGACCTGAGCGGCGACGGCAACCTCGACATCGTGTACGTGAACTACGACGGCGGCGTCACCGTCCTGCGCAACGGAAACGACTCGGGGCACCGCGTCGACGTCGACCTCAGGGGAACGGCCTCGAACCGCCTCGGCATCGGCGCCATGGTGAGGGTGGAGAGCGCGCTCGGCGTCCAGGCCCGGCCGCTCGCCCTGGGGAGGGGGTACATGTCGAGCAGCGAGCCCATGGCTCACTTCGGGCTGGGGGCCGACACGGTGATCCGGCGCATGACGGTGACCTGGCCGAGCGGCCGCGTGCAGGCATTCGAGAACCTGCCGGCCGACATGCGCTTCACCGTCACGGAGCCCCCGGGACCCGCCCCGTCCCCGGCCGCACCCGTTCCCCGCACCCGCCAGTTCGAGGAGGTCTCCCAGGCAACGGGCCTAGCGGTCTCCTCCCGCGAGGGGGCGATCGACGAAACCGCGGTCCAGAGGCTCCTGCCGCGCCGCCTGAACCGGCGGGGACCCTCCGTCGTCGTCGGGGACCTCGCCGGGAGCGGCGAGGACTGCGTCGTGATCGGCGGGACGACCGAGGACCCCGTCTCGGTCCTGGCACGCCCGGCAGCCGGACCGTTCGCCGCGGCTCCCAGCCCGGCGCCCCCCGACCCGTCCCAGGCGGACGACGGCCCCCTTCTCCTCCTTGACGCGGCCGGAACCGGCCGCGAGGACCTCCTCGTCACCCGCGGGGGCAACGCGCTTCCCGACGGCTCCCCGGAGTACCAGCCGCGGCTCCTCCTGAACGACGGGCGCGGGGGCCTCAGGCCCGCACCCGAGGGGGCGCTTCCCGCGCTGCCCCTCAACGCGGGCGCCGCCGCCGCCGCAGACTTTGACCACAGCGGCCGCCTCGGCCTCTTCATCGGCGGAAGGGTGCGGACGGGCCTGTATCCCGCCGCCCCGAGGAGCGCGCTCCTCGCAAACCGGGGCGGCACGTTCGAGGACGTGACGGACGCCCTCGCCCCGGGGCTGCGCGAGGTCGGGATGGTGACCGGAGTTCTCTGGTCCGACGTCGACGGGGACGGATGGCCCGACCTGCTCCTGACCCTCGAGTGGGGCCAGGTCAGGTATTTCCACAACGCAGGGGGCAGGCTTGAGGACTGGACCGACAAGGCCGGCTTCTCGTCGGGGGGCACGGGCTGGTGGACCTCGATCGCCTCCGCGGACTTCAACGGGGACGGACGGCCCGACTTCGTGGTCGGGAACGTGGGCCTCAACACGCCCTATCGGGCCAGCCCCGAGCGCCCCACCCTCCTCTACTCCGGCGACTTCAGCGGCGACGGCGGGGAGCCCCAGCTCATCGAGGCGGCCTATGAGGGCGACCGCATCTACCCCGTGCGCACGCGCAGGGAACTCGGCGCCGTCTTCCCCTCCATCCTCAGGCGCTTCCCAAAGAACAACGCCTACGCCCACGCCACGCTCGGCCAGATCGTGGGCGACGACAGGCTCCAGGCCGCCCAGCGGTTCGCGGCCACGGAGCTCAGGAGCGGCGTGTTCCTGAGCCAGCCCGACGGCACCTACCGTTTCGAGTCCCTTCCCCGGATCGCCCAGATCGCCCCCGTCCAGGGCCTGGCGGCCCTCGACCTCGACGGGGACGGCAACGCCGACATTGTCGCCGTTCAGAATTCCTTCGCCCCGATTCCCAGCGTCGGGCGCTTTGACGGCGGCTTGGGCCAGCTCCTCAGGGGCGACGGACACGGCCACTTCACGGCCGTTCCCCCCGACGAGAGCGGGATCATCGTGACGGACGATGCCAAGGCCCTCGCGGTGCTCGACCTCGGCCGCGACGGCTGGCCCGGCCTTGTCGTCAGCAGGAACAACAATTCGACGCTCGCCTTCAGGAACCGCGGCGTACCCGGAGGGCGCTCGATCTGCATTCGGCTCAAGGGACCCGCGGGCAACCCCACCGGCGTCGGCGCACGCATCACTGTCGAGTTTGCCGGCGGGTCCCGGCGCATGGGCGAGATCACCGCGGGCTCGGGCTACTACAGCCAGTCCGCAGCGGCCTGCTTCTTCGGCTTCACGCCAGGCAACCCTCCGGTACGGGCAATCGTCCGCTGGCCGACAGGGGCCTCGACAACGCAGGCCGTGCCTCCCGGAGCCTCCTCCCTGATCCTCACACCCTCCGGCAGCTGAAGGCCCCTTCCCGGGCCCGGAGGGGACAAAGCCGCGTCCCGCGTGCGCGACGGTGAGCTGCCCCGTTGCGAGGGGCGTCCTGGACGATATAGGCGGGCGGAGCGCCGTTCCCCTTCTCCCAGGCACCCGGAAACCCTGCGGAGGCGTGCCACAGGGGGGCCGGGGATATCCCGATGCCCCGTCCGACCGCGTCCGGCCCGCTGCCGATGCGAAAAGGGGGCTCCATCAGTTCTGTCCGTCGAGGGCCGCCGCCCGAATCGGCACCTGGCGTTGACGCTGCGCCCGCGCATCGCGCCGTCCCTCGTGGATTTTTGGACGAAAAAAAGCCCGGTGGCTTTCGCCACCGGGCTTGAATCTTTGGGAGCGCACCGGAGGGTTGCCCCTCCGGAATGCTCCGGGGCCTTAGAAGTCGAACGAGTTCTCGAGCGTCCAACCCATGCCCTGCTGGATGCGGGCGAGGGCCAGGCTGCCATCCGGCTCGTACTGAGACGGGGTCAGGTGGTCCTTCTCGCCAACGCTCCGCAGGTTGAGCTGCACGCGCCAGTTCACGTTCTTGTAGATCTTCCTCGAGTAGCCAACCCACGCGTCAAGGTGCGTGTCATTCGGACCCTTGAACGGCTGGTTCACGTCGAGACCGCCTTGGGTGACGGCGAGGACGTTAGCATAGTTCGGGTCGGTCGAATTCACGTTGTTGAAGTTCGGGTTGTACTTGTATCCGAGGATACGGGAAGCCTCCATGCGGAGGGCGCCACCGACGAAGATACCCTTCGCGGGGCCACGATCGAACGTGTAGGTCGAGATCACGTTCAACCTCCAAGGGGACACCTCAGGAGCGGCGTGACCCTGGTCGTTCAGCTCAACCGTCCAAGGAGCGACGATCGAGGAGTTCCAGTCGGCACCGAGGGTGCCGCAACCGTTACACCACATGCGGACCTGGCCACCGGGTCCGTTCATGAAGCCGGTCATCTTGCTGATGAAGGCCTGTGATGCCGGGTCGACGTTGGCGTGCGTCGCGTTCACCTTCGAGTAGTTCAACGTGACGTTCCAGTTGCGCGTGAGCTGCGTTGTCAGCTCGACTTCCACGCCCTTGGATTCGTTGTCGACCGTGGTGATGTGGTCGCCGAAGTTCGAGCCGCCGCCAACGTTCGGGGCGGTGAGATCGTTGTAGCCGTTCAGGAAGGCCGAGACCAGCTGACCGCTGGACTTGGCGAGCGACGGGTGAATGGCGGGCGTCACGCCGTAGCTTCCGAAGTAGGCGTCCGCGAGCGGGATGTTGAGCCAGGCGTTCACGATCTGCGCCGAGTAGGCGTTGGTCGCGATGTACTGGGCGCTGCCCGTGGCGTAGCCGGAACCGTTGCCGTAATCCCAGTAGTTCGTGTTGGGGGTCCTGCCCGCGAGGCCTTCCTGCAGGGCGGCCGCCCAGCCGTAACCCCAGATCACGCCGTCGGCGAGGAAGTAGCCGTTCGCGCCGAGACCGGCGATCGAATTGCCATTCGTGCCGGCCAAGTCGGCGTTCTTCACGATCGTCTTGAACCAGTCGACCTTGAGGGAGATCTTGTCGTTCAGGGCCGTCGTGGTGAATCCGTACTCCGAGGTGTGACCCAGGGCGCTCGGGATCGGGAGGCCG
Source organism: Opitutaceae bacterium (assembly GCA_003151495.1). Lineage (GTDB taxonomy): Bacteria > Verrucomicrobiota > Verrucomicrobiia > Opitutales > Opitutaceae > Palsa-1447. Next base: position 97,415 of record PLXR01000027.1, on the reverse strand, counting down.
GCGAGGCTCAGGCGAGCCGCGTCAGGCTTGAAGTTCGACGACTTGTTGAAGAACGCGCTGAGCGTAATGTCGCCGGGGAGCTTCTCCATGAGGCTCTTCGGGAAGTGATAGACACCGCCCCAGGTCTTGCTGACGCCCTGGTTGTCCGTGCGGGAACCAAGGTTCTCGGGATAATCGAGGCTTGTGATTCCGGTGCTCGGGTTCGTGACGGCGTTCGTCTGGTAGTCGGTGACCTTGTCCTTGCGCCAGCCGAGCGACGGGACCAAGTCGCCACCCAGGAAGTAGCCCTGCCAGGTGATGCCCTGGGACTCGTCCTGGTAGCGGCTCTTGTTGGCCGCGGTGACCAGGTCGGAGCGGTCAGACGGGTTGGCCCAGCTCTCGTAGCCAACGGTCTCATTCTGCCAGCCGGCGTAGTTGGCCGGGTTCTCGTACTGGATGCTGTTGGTAACGACCGAGCCGTTCACGTTGTTTGTGTACGAGTAGGGCGCGGTCGGATCGACGTAGCCGGGCGTGTTCGGGTCCGTCGGCTTGATCCACGTGGAATTGAAGTTGAGCGTCGTCTCGTTCCTGGGGGGAGCGATGACGTAGTTGATGCTGTTCAAGTTCAAGCCATGGGCGGAGGGGTATCCCTGCATCGCGGGCCCGAGGTAGGCGCGCCACTCGAAGCTTCCGGTTGAACCCACCGCGTTGACGATGTTGGCCGTCGGAAGGTTGTTGGTGGCCAGGTAGCTCGGCGTTGTCGCGAACTCACCGAACTGGAAGTATTCGTTGCGTACCGTCGTCTTCTCGTAGAGGCCCGTTAGGACGCTCTTGCCGAGGATCTTCGTGAGTGTCGAGTTGCCGAAGAAGTCGGAAGCGCGGAGTTCAAACGTGGGCGTGAGGCGCCACGTCTGGCGGGAGGTCGTCGACTGGTAGTTGTTGTCCTCACCACCTGAGGCGGCCTGGGCAACTTCCGGACGTCCGGCGTTCGGATTAATCGTTCCGTCGGCGTAGGTCGCGTTAACGTCGACGTTGATCGAGTAATTCTGGCCTTCGAGCCAGGGCTCGGCGCCTTCGGTGTACTTCTGCTGGTCGTACGCGATCTCAAAGCCCACGCGGTCGTCGAAGAACGTCTGGTCCAGCGCGAGGTTGAATGCGCTCCAGTTCTTCCACTCGTGCTTGTTCGGGCCATCGAGGAGCTTCTTGTAGAAGTTGAAGATCGTGGGGTCCATGATGACCCTGTCCGTGTAGTATACGCCGCCGGGGATCGGAAGCGTCGGTACCCGGTAGTTGGCGGGGACGCCGTTGCTCGGTGTCGTGGGATTTGACCCGAAGAAGCTGGTCATGCCGCTGGTCGCGGGAATGCCATCGGGGCGGAAGGTTCCGAGGCCGCCGATGCTGCTGCCACCCTGGCCGTACTGACCCTTGACCAAGCCCACGTTGGCTTCAGCCGTGATCACCTTGATCGGCGTGCCGGAAGGGGCATTCGCGTTCGGGATGTTGTTCTGCCCGACCGGTGTGGCCTCGTAGTAGTTGACGATGTCGGCCCAATAGGAGCGTCCCTCGGCGTTGCCGCCGAGCCCGCTGAAGTAGGCCTGGTCAAGGGCGCTGCCGTTGGCGCCCGGGAGCGGGGGGCCACCCGCCGGATTGAAGTTCGTCAGGCTGTACTGGTTGACGATGACCTTCTGGTAGCCGGGGTTCGTGACCCCGCCAAAGGTGATGGTGCTCGCGAACCAAGGAGTGATCTGGTCCTCCGGGGGAAGTGAGCGCGGGTTGTCCGAGGTCTGCTTTCCGTACTCGTAGTTGCCGCGGATGCTCGTGTGGCTGTCCTTTCCGAACAGCTTCGGATCAAAGCGGAACGCGCCGTAGTAGCGGGTCGTGTTGTTGAACGCGTCGGACTGCTCATACTTCTCGTCGTCCTTCAGGGCGGCGAGGCGGATGGCCAGCACGCCAGGGATGAGTTCCTGGTTCAGCATGGCGGAGTTACGGATCGAGCCGTATTCATCGAAGCGGTTCGTGATGTTGTACGAATTCGCGAAGGACGCGCCGTTCGTGCTCACGTTGATGATACCGGCGGGGCTGCCCGTGCCGAAGAGGATCGAGTTCGGTCCGCGCTGGAGATCGACGCGACCCACGTTGAACGAGTCCCACGGAATGTCCGTCAGGAAGTAGTCACGTGTGTTGTCGGCTGAATCCAGGCCGCGAACGCGGGTGGTCGCCGAAACGGTGTTTTCCTGGGCGACGGCGGCACCGGCAGCACCGGAGAAGTTACCGCGGATGCCCGAGACTTCCGTGCTCGGCGTGTAGACCAGGAGGTCCGAGGCGTTCTTCGCGCCAGTGTCCTGGAGGAACTGCGCCGTGACGACCGTGATCGCCGAGGCGACATCCTTGAGGTCGGTGCGGACGCGGGTTCCGGCCAACGTGCTGTTGGCTTTGTAGCTTCCCTTGTCCTCAGCCGCGTCAACGACGAACGGCGAGAGCACCGTCGGCTCTTCCGTATCGGAAGCTCCGGGTGCGACCGTGGTGGCGGTCGTCGTCGTTGTAGTCGTTGTTTCAGCTGCAGGGGCGGTCTGGGCGACCGCGAGTCGAGGCACTAACGCAAAACCAAGCGCCGAGGTGACCGTGAGGGCACGCAACAGCGCTAGAGTACGATTAGCAGGCATGTTTTGGTGTTTTAGGACTTAGGGTTTGGACAACTGACGGAAAATCGCTCCGTGAGGAGAAAGGTCCGTTTCGGGGGGCGAACGGTCGGCTATTGGGGGTAAATCCAATGAAAGCCGACGTGTAGACTTGGGGTTTATACCCCATCCAGGGCTCACTGTGAATGAGAATCTTTATACGTGAATTTAGATTCCTTGCCAAAGCCAAATTATTTTTGAACCTATTCCCTGAGACGCTCACGGAGGTCGGACGGAAGAAGTTCGAGGGATAACTCGAGGCGGCCCGGGTCCTTGATCGTCAATCCCAGGGCCTTCCGCAGGACATGGAGGCGGTAGAGCGAATTCGTGCTGAGCGACCGAAGTTTCTCGTCGTCGGCCTCGTCGAGGCACTGCTTGAGCCTCACAGCGGCCAGGTCCATGCGATGCGCCTGGGCGAGCACCACGGCGAGGTTGACGCGCTGGTCCCAGGCTAGCGTCTGGTCGGCATCGCCTCCCAAACGGCGGATTAGCGTGTCCACGTCCTGTGAGAATTCCTCCGTGTTACCCTGGGCAATCGCAATCTCAGCCTTGGCCAGAAGCGCTCCGAGGTCCGCCGGGAACCGGCGCACCACCTTGGCCGCGTTGGGCACCAGATCCATCTGTCCCGTGTCGATCAGGTACTCGACCATCCGGCTTGCGGCGGTTGCATCATCTTGATCCTCAACAACCTCTAATATGGCAGCCGATTGCCCTTCAAACCCGGATATCGTCGGCACGAGATAGGGGACGGGCCGGATCCATGCCGGGAGGATCCAGAGATGAAGCCGCTCCAGGAAGGTGCCCCCCACCTGCCCCTGGCCGATGCGGGCGTAGCCATCTAGATAGGGATCCCATCCGGGGATCACGATGTGTGTGATCCCGCGCTTGTTGATCAGCTCCTGGGCCTCCTCTGGGGTGAGGGCGCTCACGATGCGCACGGCGGCCCGGGTCCCGTCGCGGCTTTCCCAGTCGAAGGTGCCCAATCCGCGGATTCCCCCATAGTAATAGAGGGACGCGGTCGTGTTGGGGGGCGCCAGGACGATCGCGTTGGCCTGTCCGATGTGCTGCGCGAGCCAGTAGGCCAGGTCCCGCTCCACCAGCCCCACCACTTCGCCCTGTGTGAAATCGTCGACTCCCCCTGAGGGCCAGATTCGGACGGCGCCGGGTATCAGGATCACCGCTGCGAGAGCGGCCGAGGCCCAGTTGACCAGGCGCCGCCGTGGGGAACCCTCAAGGGCGCCCGTCACCGCGACCGCGAGGAGCAGGAGCGCCGCGTCGACCCCATTCCACCAGCTCAGCTCTCGGACGGCAAAGCCCAGGGCGACTGCCAGGGGTCCGAGGGCGATGGCGATCGCCGACCGCTTTCCAGGGGCAGACAAACGGAGTGTCAGGACGGCGATGGCGGGTGCCGCCACCAAGACGGGGATGAATGTGATCCAGACCGTGGAGGTAAACCCATCTTGACGGAGCCAGGACCACAGGCCACCCGCCGAGGGGCTGTCCTGGAGCAGGGACAACCGAGTCATGGAGAGATCCTCCATCAGATAGTCTGCGCCTTGGGAGAGCCAGATTGTCGCAGGGACCGCCACGACGGCGGCCAACGCGAAAACGGCGAGCGTCCAGCCCCTTGCGCCCCGACGCTCCCAGGGACCCTGGATCCGGGCACAGGCCAGGGCAACCAGCTCTCCGCCCCCCATCCAGGCGACACCGTAAACCGGATGGATGGAACGGAGCTCAAATGAGCCCATCGCACTCGGAAAGAACTCGACGAGGTAGGCCGCCAGGCTGGTGAGGGCGCCGCCGAGAGCCCATGCGCGCCAGGGCAGGGGTTCGCCGGCCATGGCCTCCGGCCGGCCCGAGCCCGGCCGGAGGGCCCAGGCCGAGATCACCGCTCCTGCGGCGATCCCCAGGAGGATCGGCAATTGGGCCGCCGGGCTGATCCAAAGCCCAATCCCGCCTACGACACCCGCCCCGAAGAACGCGCGGCGAACCCCCTTTGCGGTCGTTGAGCCCGGATCGCGGACCACCGCGGTCAGGATCGGAAGCAGGCTCCACAGTGCAAGCAGGTGGGTAAGCCCGCGGTCGTCCGGCGCCCCGGGTATGAACTCCGAGGCAAACGGGTACAGGGAGACCAGGCCCGCGGAGAGGAGCGCCGCCGCCAGGCCGCCGAACCGGCGCGCGACGACGACCACCGCCACGGTCCCCAGGAGCACAAGGAGGAGAGGGTCCGAGATCAGCGCGGCCCACTCAACGCAGGACCCGATTCCGGAGCCGGTCACAGCCTTCCTTGCAAGGGCGAGGATCCCGAGCCACCACCGGTACGGCGAGGCGGTGTTCACGTCGTGGCCCGCCGGGGCGTTCTCGTAGCCGACATGCCGGACCCGCCCTTCGCCGAGCAAGAACATCTGGTTGGTTTGGTCGAGCCACTTGTACGACTCGTTCAGGTGTCCCGGGACGATAAGGCGCGGGCGCCACGCAGGCGCGGGGGACGCGGGCTGGCCGATCGCCGACACGTGCAGGACGCGGCGCATCCGCAGGGTGGTGACGAGGCAGAAGAACCCCAGGGCAAGGACCGGGACGAGCATCCAGGCGCGCGGGGTGAACTTTGGGGGGCTCTTCAAGCGGATCGTCCTTTCTCAGCCGGTCATGGGAGGGGCGGATGCAAGAGGACAGGGGGACGCCGGGCAAGTAAAGTCCTCTGGAACAAGGCGCGGCAAACGTTCCTTGACTACCCCGACGGGCGTTCGTCCTACTGCCACCGAAGATGCCTGCCGACCGGAACCGCAAACCGAGGGGGGTGAGCGCTGCGGCACGACCGTCCCAGCTTTGGCTTCTGCTGGCGCTGTCGGTGTGCACGCTCGGCCGCGGGGCGGACGCGGGGCCGGCAATCACGGGCCAGCCGTTCGAGAGGCGGCCCGAGCCGAGGGGCAGGACGATGTTCACGCGGCTTCCCGCCGAGGACACCGGGGTGAAGGTCGAGAACCCCTACGACGACCCGAGGATGTGGGGCGAACTCTACCACGAGTTCGAGGACGGATCGATAGGGACGGGCATCGCGATCGGGGACTACGACGGCGACGGGCGACCCGACATCTTCGTGGTCACCAAGACCAGGGGGTGCCGGCTTTTCCGGAACCTGGGCGGGTACCGATTCGAGGACGTGACCTCCAAGGCCGGCGTGGGCGCCGAGGCGGGCGTCTGGAACCTCGGGGCGACCTTCGTCGACGTGAACAACGACGGGCTCCTCGACCTCTACGTCTGCCGCTTCAACGCGCCGAACCTCCTGTACATCAACCGGGGGGATGGGACGTTCAGGGAGGCGGCCCACGCGTACGGGCTCGATGTGAGGGACGCGAGCGTCATGGCCGCGTTCTGCGACTACGACCGCGACGGCTGGCTCGACATGTACCTCACCGTGAACCTCCTCGACAGCGGGGCCCATCCGAGCGGCCAGCGGGGCTACCTCTTCCACAACAACCGCGACGGGACCTTCACGAACGCGACGGAGCCAGCGGGAATCTCGGGCGAGACCCAGAGCCACTCGGCGACGTGGTGGGACTTCGACAACGACGGCTGGCCCGACCTGTACGTCGCCAACGACTACGGCGTCCCCGACAGGCTCTACCGCAACAACCGCGACGGGACGTTCACGAACGTGATCGACCAGGTCCTCCCCCACACCTCCTCCTTCTCCATGGGCTCGGACCTGGGCGACGTGAGGAACGACGGGCGGATCGACCTCCTCGTGGCGGACATGGCCGCAAGCTCGCACGAGAAGGACCAGAGGTTCATGGCGGGCGAGCGCGAGGGAAACCGCGAGACCTCGGCCCCGACCCCGAAGTACAACCGGAGCGCGCTTCTCGTCAACACGGGCACGGGACGGCTCGAGGAGGCGGCGATCATGGCCGGGATCTCGGCTACCGACTGGACCTGGTCGCCCCGGTTCGAGGACCTGGACAACGACGGGCGGCTCGACCTGTTCGTCACGAACGGCTTCAACCGCAGCCCCGACTCCGACGTGATCGAGCGCGCGAGCAGGGCGGGATCCGCGGCGGAGCGGATCCGCATCCTGCGCGGCACCCCGATGCGGGCCGAGAGCCATTTCGCGTTCCGCAACACGGGGGACCTCAAGTTTGAGAACGTGGGTGCCGAGTGGGGCCTGGACCAGAAGGGCGTCTCCTTCGGGTGCGCGTTCGGGGACCTGGGAGGCGACGGCAACCTGGACGCCGTCTACATTGACTACGAGGGCGGGGTCACGGTCATGAGAAACGACGCCGACTCGGGGCACCGGGTGAACGTCTACCTCCGCGGAACGGCGTCCAACCGGTTCGGCGTCGGGGCCACCGTCAGGGTCGAGAGCGCGCTCGGCGTCCAGGTGCGGCCGCTGGTCCTGGCGCGGGGGTACATGTCGAGCAGCGAGCCCATGCTCCACTTCGGCCTCGGGACCGACACGGTGATCCGGCGGATGGTGGTCACCTGGCCGGACGGGCGTGAGCAGGCCTTCGAGAACCTGCCCGTCGACAGGCGCTACACGGTGACCGAACCCCCCGGCCCGTTCGCGGTCCCGCCCGCGCCGCCGGCGCCGGCGACCCTCTTTGCCGAGGTGGCCGGCGCCAGCGGACTCTCAGCCACGTCGCGCGAGGAGGAGGTCTTCGAGACCTACCTCCAGAAGCTGATCCCCTTCCGCCTCAACCGCCGCGGGCCCGCGCTCGCCGTGGGGGACGTGACCGGGAGCGGGCGGGACGACGTGGTGATCGGAGGGACCACCCTGGATCCGCTCAGGATCCTCGGTTCGGGCGGCCCCGGGCGCTACGCCGACTCGCCGGCGCCGGCGGCGGCGGACAAGCCGCCCGCCGACGATGGGCCCGTGCTCCTCTTTGACGCCTCCGGGGGCGGCCGACGCGACCTCCTGGTCACCCGGGGAGGCAACGCGCTCCCCGCGGGCGCCCAGGAATACCAGCCCAGGCTCTACCTGAATGATGGACACGGCGCGTTCCGCCCGGCGCCGGACGACGCCCTTCCCCCGCTTGCGATCAATGCCGGGGCCGTCGCCGCGGCGGACTTCGACCACTCGGGGCGCCTCGGGCTCTTCATCGGGGGCCGCGTCCTGCCGGGAAGCTACCCCCAGGCCCCGCGGAGCGCGCTCCTGGCCAACCGCGGCGGCCGGTTCGAGGACGTGACCGACTCCGTTGCTCCCGGCCTTCGCGAGGTCGGCATGGTGACGGGGGCCGTCTGGAGCGACGTGGACGGCGACGGCTGGCCCGACCTCCTCCTCACGCTTGAGTGGGGCAGCGTCCGGCTCTTCCACAACAGCCAGGGCCGCGGGTTCGAGGACTGGACCGAGAAGGCGGGGTTCGCCTCGGCCGGCACGGGCTGGTGGACCTCGATAGCGGCTGCGGACTTCAATGAAGACGGCCGGCCCGACTTCGTGGTGGGCAACCTTGGGCTGAACACCCAGTACCACGCCGACCCCGCCCACCCCGCCCTCCTCTTCTCGGGGGACTTCAGGGGCGGAGGCGGGCCCGCGCAGCTGATCGAGGCCTACTACGAGGGCGACAGGCTCTATCCGTGGCGGAGCAGGAAGGTGCTCGGCGCCTCGGTGCCGTCGGTCCTCAGGCGTTTTCCGAACACCGACTCCTACGCCAGGGCGACGCTCGGCGAGATCCTGGGCGAGGATCGGCTCGCCAAGGCCAGGCGTTTCGCGGCGACGGAGTTCAGGAGCGGCGTCTTCCTGAGCCAGCCCGACGGCACCTACCGGTTCGAGCCGCTCCCGCGGATCGCGCAGATCTCGGTCATCCAGGGACTGGTGGCCGGCGATTTCCTGGCGGGCGGCCACGCCGACATCTATGCGGTGCAGAACAGCTACGCGCCCATCCCGACGGTGGGCCGCTTTGATTCGGGGCTCAGCCAGCTCCTGAAGGGGGACGGCGCGGGGCACTTCGCCGCTGTGGGGCCCGCCGAGAGCGGGCTCGTGGTCCCGGGCGACGCCAAGGCGCTTGCCGTAGCGGACCTCTACCAGGACGGCCGCCCCGGCTTCGTCGTCACGCGAAACAACAGCACGACGCTCGCCTTCCGGAACGGGGGGGTTGCGGGCCGGCGGCCACTCTCGGTCGTCCTGCGCGGGCCCGCCGGCAACCCGACGGGGGTCGGCGCACGCGTGACGCTCGAGAGGGCCGACGGGTCGAGGGAGACCGCGGAGGTGTACGCGGGCTCGGGGTACTACAGCCAGTCGACGCCGACATGCTTCTTTGGATACGCCGAGGGCGCCCCGCCGCGGCGGATCCTCGTGCGGTGGCCCTCGGGCGCGCAGACGGAGCACGCCGTGCCCCCCGGCGCGGCGACGGTCACGCTTTCCGCGGGCGCGTCCCAAAACCCCCCTTGACTAAAGAAGCTCGGGTTTGTCCCATCGCGGCATGACACTGGTCGCCGCCGCGCGTCGCAAGGGGATCGGCCTGCGGCCCCGCGCGCTCCTCTGCGGGGCATGCGCGGCCCTCCTCGCCGCGGGCCGGCCCGCCTCCGGGCAGGGCGACGCGGGCTCCATCGCCTCGGCGCCGTTCGCCGCGAACCCCCACCCCCGCGCGAGGACGATGTTCGTCGAGCTGCCGTCCTCGGAGACGGGCCTCGTCACCGAGAACCGCTACAACGACCCGAGGATGATGAACGACCTCTACCAGGAGTTCGAGACCTCGTCGATCGGCACCGGCGTCGCGATCGGCGACTACGACGGCGACGGGCGCCCCGACATCTTCGTGGTCAGCAAGACCGAGGGCTGCAGGCTCTTCAGGAACCTGGGCGGCTACAGGTTCGAGGACGTGACGGAGAAGGCGGGGGTGGGCGCCGAGCCCGGCGTCTGGAACCAGGGAGCGGCGTTCGTCGACGTGAACAACGACGGGCTCCTCGACCTCTACGTCTGCCGTGCGAGGGCGCCGAACCTCCTGTACGTGAACCAGGGGGACGGCACCTTCAGGGAGATGGCCCACGCGTACGGGCTCGACATCGTGGATTCGAGCGTCATGGCGGCGTTCGCCGACTACGACCGGGACGGCTACCTGGACGTGTACATCGCGACCAACGTCCTGAACGCCGCCCAGCACCCGGACGGCCAGCGCGGGTACCTCCTGCACAACAACCGCAACGGCACCTTCACGAACGTGACGGACCCGGCCGGGATCGGCGGGCCGTCCCAGAGCCACTCGGCGACCTGGTGGGACTACGACAACGACGGGTGGCCCGACCTGTACGTCGCCAACGACTACGGGTTCCCGGACAAGCTCTACCACAACAACCGCGACGGAACCTTCTCCGACGCCGTCGACAGGGCGCTTCCGCACACGTCGTTCTCGTCGATGGGCGCGGACCTGGGCGACGTGAACAACGACGGCCGGATCGACTTCCTCTCGGCCGACATGGCCGTCCTGACCCACGAGAAGGACCAGCACGACCTGGCGACCGCGCGCGCCCGGCAGGAGGACCCCAAGGCGCCGGGCACGGCGCCCAAGTACAACCACAACGCACTCCTCATGAACACGGGCACCCCGCGGCTGGCCGAGGCGGCCTTCCTCTCGGGCCTGGCCGCGACCGATTGGACCTGGTCTCCCCTCTTCGAGGACTTCGACAACGACGGCAGGCTCGACCTGTTCATCACGAACGGGTTCCCGAGGGACCCTGGGATCGACGTCCAGCACAAGCTGATGAGCGCCGAGAGCCCGGTGGAGCGCGTGAAGATCATGTACGCAAGCCCCCCGAGGGTGGAGCGGCACCTGGGGCTGCGCAACAAGGGCAACCTCGAGTTCGAGGACGTGAGCGGGGCCTGGGGCGTCGACAAGAGGGGCATCGCATTCGGGGCCGCCGTGGGCGACCTCTCAGGCGACGGAAACCTGGACATCGTCTACACGAACTTTCACAGCGGCGTGACGCTCCTGCGAAACGACTGCGACACGGGGCACAAGGTGAACGTTTACCTTCGCGGCACGGTCTCGAACCGCTACGGGGTCGGCGCCGTGGTGAAGGTCGAGGGCGCCGCGGGCGTCCTCTCGCAGCAGCTCGTGCTCGCCCGGGGCTACATGTCGACCAGCGAGCCCATGCTCCACTTCGGGCTCGGGGAGGGCGCGACTGTCAACCGGATGACCGTCACCTGGCCGAGCGGGCACGTCCAGGTCTTTGAGAACCTCCCCGCGGACCGGCGCTACACCGTGACCGAGCCCTCGAAGGCGATCGCGGTCCCCTCCGTCCCCCCGGCGCCCAAGGGGCAGTTCGAGGAGGCCAGCGCGGCGCCCGGGACCTCCCTCAGGTCGAGGGAGGACGCGGTCGACGAACTCTACGTGCAGAAGCTCCTTCCCCACCGCCTGAACGGCAGGGGCCCGGCGCTCGCCGTGGGCGACGTCTTCGGATCGGGGCTCGAGGACGTGGTGATCGGCGGGACGACCCTCGACCCCCTGCGCCTGCTTCGCGGATCGAGGGCCGCCGGCTTCGCGGCCGCCGATGCGTCACCCGCCTTCGCCACGCCCGCGCTCGACGACGGGCCCATCCTTCTCTTCGACGCGGCCGGCACGGGGGCCGCGGACCTCCTTGTCACCAAGGGGGGCAACTCCATCCCCGCCGGTGCCCCGGACTATCAGCCGAGACTCTACCTGAACGACGGCCACGGCTCCTTCCACCCCGCCCCGGATGATGCGCTTCCCGCCCTCCCGATCAACGCGGGCGCCGTCGCGGCCGCGGACTTCGACCGCTCGGGCCGCCTCGGGCTCTTCATCGGGGGGCGCGTCCAGACGGGCAACTACCCGGCATCCCCCCGGAGCGCGCTCCTCGCCAACCGCGGGGGGAGATTCGAGGACGTGACCGACACCCTGGCGCCCGGGCTCCGTTCGGTCGGGATGGTGACCTCGGCCCTCTGGACCGATGTCGACGCAGACGGATGGCCCGACCTCCTTGTGACCCTTGAGTGGGGCGGCGTGAGGTGCTTCCACAATCTGCAGGGCAAGGGCTTCGAGGACTGGACCGAGAAGGCGGGGTTCGCCTCGGCGGGCACCGGCTGGTGGACCTCGATCGCCGCGGCGGACTTCAACGGCGACGGGAGGATCGACTACGTGGTCGGAAACGTGGGCCTCAACACCCAGTACAGGGCCGACCCCGCCCATCCGGCGCTCCTTTTCGCAGGCGACTTCAAGGGGGGCGGAGGCCCCCCCCAGCTGATCGAGGCCTATTACGAGGGCGACAGGCTTTTCCCGTGGCGGACCCGCCGCGACATCGGGGCCTCGGTCCCGGCGGTCCTCAAGCGCTTTCCGACCTACGACGGGTACAGCCGCGCGACGCTCCAGGAGATCCTGGGCCAGGACAGGCTTGCCCAGGCGCGGCGCTACGCCGCGACGGAACTCCGGAGCGGCGTCTTCCTCAGCCAGCCCGACGGCAGCTACCGGTTCGAGCCCCTTCCGCGCATCGCGCAGATCTCGCCGCTCCAGGGCATGGTGGCCGGCGATTTCGACGGCTCGGGGCACACGGGGGTGTACGCCGTCCAGAACTCGTTTGCCCCGATCCCCGCGGTGGGGCGGTTCGACGGGGGCCTCAGCCAGCTCCTGAGCGGGGACGGGAAGGGGCACTTCACGCCCGTCACGCCGGCCGAATCCGGCCTCGTTGTTCCGGGCGACGCCAAGGCGCTCGCCGTCGCCGACGTCGGCCACGACGGATGGCCCGGCTTCGTCGTCACCCGCAACAACGACACGCCCCTCTTCTTCAGGAACCGCGGTGTCGCCGGGCGCGAGCCCCTGCGGATCGCGCTGAGGGGGCCGGCGGGCAATCCGACGGCCGTGGGTGCCCGGATCACGGTCGAGCTTGCCGACGGCACGACGGAGACGCAGGAGGTCTACGTGGGATCAGGCTACTACAGCCAGTCCGCCCCCGCGTGCGCGTTCGGATATCCCGACGCGAACCCGGCAAGGACGATTCGGGTGAGGTGGCCGTCGGGCGCCGTTTCCGAGCACGCGGTGCCGGGCGGCGCGCGGGCGATGACGCTCGCGCCGGCCGCGCCCTGAGCGGCGGGCCTAGTTTCCAAGCAGGAGGCGGAGGACCGCGTCGCCCGTGTCGAGCCCCGTCAAGCGGTAGTCCCGGGGCGCCGGCTGGACGACGCCGCTCAGCGCCCAGAGGGTGCCGACGGGGAGCGCGACCCGGTAGCGTTTCCCGGGCGCTATCCTGGCCGCGTCGTAGCCCGCGAGCATGAGGCCCGAATCCTTGGACACCGCGTCCCGTGCGAGGGCGAGCATTTCGGCGCCCGAGACCTCGAACATCCCTATCGGCTCGTTGGCGAAGAGCGGCGCAAGGTCGCACACCCGGGTCGTGCCCGCGGCGAACGGCGGCTTCACCTTGTCGCCATAGGTTCCCACGATCGCGAAGTCGGCCGAGGCGGACCTTCGGACCGCGTCGCCGACGGCCAGCGAGAGGTCGCGGGCCGTCGCGAGGGCGGCGGGCACCACGGGCGACGACTCGCGGCCGGGCACCCAATTCCAGCGGGAGTCAAAGCTGCGGACGGCGACGAGGGTCGGCGACCCCGAGTCCATCACGACCAGGTCCCCCGCGAAGGCGTTGCCAGAGATGGAGGTGCCGCCGGACATGAGCGCCGGTATGGGGGAGTTCGCCGCGTAGTCCGCCGGGTCGTCCGAGGCCACCCAGAAGATGAGCCGGCCCGGGGCGAGCGGGTTGTAGTGCACGAGGCCGAGCGCGCGGTGCGGGCCCGGAAAGGCAGCCCCGTCCGAGCAGGTGACCGATCCCCCGGAGAATTGCACGGGTAGCCGGCCCGCGATCCGCGCAACGACCGAGTTCTGCGCGGCCGAACCGATTAGGACGAGGTGGCACCGGGCGATGTCCGCATCCGTGACCGCGGAGTCCTCACGGGTGCCGAGCCGGCCGTAGAGGTTCTGGCTGTGCGGTACGCCGTCCTTGCCCGAGTCGCCGCCGTCGGCGGCCCACCCGGGCAGCGGGCTCTTGCTCGCGGCGAGCGCCGCGGCGCGCATCGCGGCCCTCTCCGCCTCGGACCCGCGGGTCCCGTAGACGATCAGGAGCGGCTCCCCCTGGTAAAGGAGGGTCGCGCTGCCGGGGGTATGGAGCCTGTAGGGGGCAGGCGGGGCGCCGGTCTCGATAGCCCACCCCCTCGCGCCCTCGGCGAGGACTGCGTCCGCAGGCAGGGGCGAGAGAAGCACGATCGGCACCGCCCCGTTGACGGAGACCCGGAGCGGGAGCGCCGCGTCAAAGGGCGACTCGCCGAGGATGAGGCGAAGGCGGGTGACGTTCGTCAGCGCCGCATAGAGGAGGTTGTCGGCCCCCGCGGAAAGCACGAAGCGGGCGGGGCCGGGCGAGGGCCCCCACTCGGCAACCTCGGCCCACCATCCCCGGACCGCACCGCCGTCCAGGGCCGTGTAGTCGATGTGGCGCAGGGACTTGGACGGGGGCCTCGACTGGAGCTTCTCCCACGCGAGGCCGCGCTCGTTGCCCAGCTTGTAGTCCCAGACCGCGTGCCCGAACCCGTCTGTCAGGTCGAATATGACCTGGCCGCCCCGCTCGCGCAGCTCGGCGAGCGGCCCCACCTCATGCAGCACGGACACCGTCGGGTCGTCGTAGCTGTGGGTCGCGTAGATGGGGAGCGTGGCGAGGTTGCCCATGGGGATGTAGCTCGCGTAGCCGCACGAGGGCCGGCCCGAGGACCAGCGCTGCGGGTAGCGCGAGCCGAGGCGGTAGGTGCCCCCTCCGCCCATGCTCCCTCCGTTCAGGCTCACGCGGTCCGGGTCTATCGACCAGTGCGCCTCGATGTAGTCGACCGCCTGGAGGACGTCCGCCTCCGAGAGCGCGCGGTAGCCGCCGCCCCTCGAGCGCCCGAGGACCGAGAGCTCGAACCAGCCGTTGCGGGCCACCATGCCCGTCGAGTGCTCGATGTGGTTGCCGCTGTAGCCGTGCATGTAGACGGTCAGCGGCGCCGGACGGGTGGGATCGTAGTCGCCCGGGATCACGAACCTGAAGGGCTGGCCCGAGCCGTCGACCGGGGACTCGTAGGCCCATTCCTGGACGCCGCGGAGTGACGCCAGGACCTGCGGGTCCGCCGAGACCCTCGCGAGCCATTCCTCTAGCCTGCGCTCCTTCGCCACCGCCGCCTCGCCCGCCACGCCGCTCCGGCCCGCCTCGGTCTCGGCGTCAAGGCGGAGGTACTTTAGCCATCCCCGGTAGGCCGCGAGGTCGGCGCGTTTGAGGGCCTCGTCGGTCCGCCCCCCGGCGCGGGCAAGGGCCCCGGCCGGGTCGGCGGCGGGCTGCCCGGCCGCGGCGCCCGGGTCCGCGATGAGGCGCGGGGCGCAAAGGAGGAGGGCGCCGAGCGCGGCGCCGTGGATCGGCCGGAGCAGGGGGTTCATGGCAGGGGTGAGGAGGCTACTTCCCGAGGAGGGCCTTGTTGGCGCGGATGAGCGCCAGCCTCTGATCGACGGCGCGGCGCGTGGTGAGCGCGTCCTCGGGGGTGTGGAGGCACCAGTCGACAAGGCGGTCGAGCGTCGAGCGGGCCACGTAGCACCGGGTGTCGGAGCCGCCATAGTAGATGAGCACGGTCTTCGCCTTGTCGGGGAGCCTCACCCACCCGTTCGAGAACGTCACGTTCGAGACGTCGCCGAAACCCTCGTCCCCGTACGGGGCGAGGAAGTGGCCGCCCGGCCTCGCGATGACCCGGGTCGGGTCCTCGAGCGAGGTCATGAACATGTAGAGCGTGTAGCGCAGGCCCGCGGCGCAGGCGCGGACGCCGTGGGCCAGGTGGAGCCAGCCCTTGTCGGTCCTCAGGGGGACCGGTCCCTGGCCGTTCTTCACCTCCTTGATCGTGTGGTACGCGCGGCCGTCGATGATCGTCTCGGGCCCGGTGACGCCGGTCGTGATGTCGTCGCAGAGCGTCCACCCGATGCCGCCCCCGGATCCCACGTCGATGAACCCGTCCATGGGGCGGGTGTAGAAGGCGTACTTGCCGCCCACGAAGTCCGGGTGGAGCACGACGTTGCGCTGCTGGGAGGCCGGGGTCTTCAGGTTCGGGAGCCTCTCCCACTTGCGGAAGTTGCGCGTGCGCACCATGCCCGCGACCGCGACGGCGCTCGACAGGTCCCCGGGCTTCGCACCGGGGTCCTTCGCCTCGGAGCAGAACACCCCGTAGATCCAGCCGTCCTCGTGGAACGTGATGCGCATGTCGTAGACGTTCGTCTCGGGCTTGATCTCGGGAAGGTCCACCGGCTCGTCCCAGAAGCGCCAGTTGTCGACCCCGTTCGGGCTCTCGGCGATCGCAAACAGGCTCTTGCGGTCATAGCCCTCGAAACGGACGACCATGTGGACCTTGCCCTTCCAGTGGAACGCGCCGGGGTTGAGTGTCGCGTTGACGCCGAGCCGCTCCATCAGGAAGGGGTTCGTCGCCGGGTTCAGGTCGTAGCGCCACTCGATCGGGGCGTGGCGGTACGTGATCGCGGGGTGCTCGAAGCGCTCGAAAACGCCGTTGTCCCACTTGCGGTCCACCGGGTTCTTCTTGGAGAGGAACTTCTCGTGCTTCCTGCGCAGCTTCGCGAGGCGCTTCGCCCAGGCCCGGGGCGCCCGCGCGGGGATCGCGTCCGTCTTCGTTTGCTTTGCGGCGGCGGCCTCGGGCCGCCCTGGTGTCTTGGTTTTCTTCTTCATGATTGGGAGGGGGGGGCGGCCGCGATCTCCCTGAGGCGGCTCACCGCCTCCAGGCCCGCGCGGCCGTTGTGGTAGGGACACTTCCAGAAGCTGACCTTGAGCTCCCCCCCGAGGACCCGCCCGTCGCGCGTGACCCCCCGGAACCACTCGCCCCTGAGGTGGTCGACGAGCCTGAACTCGATGAAGTCCCAGGTCCGCAATGCCGCGGCGAGGTGCCGCTCGTCCCCCGAGATCCTGTAGGCGTCGAGGAAGCCGATGACCGCCTCGGCCTGGGGCCACCACTCCTTGTTGGTGTCGGTGAGGCCCGAGGGGCCGCCCTGGTTGAAGACGCCCCCGTCGGCGTCGATCCCCTCCGAGAGGGTCGTCTCGGCGATCCGGACGGCGAGCGCCCGGATCCGCGCGGTGAGCGCCGGGTCCCCGAGAACCTCGGCCGCGCGGACAAGGAGCCACGCCGCCTCGATGTCGTGCCCGTAGGACACCCGGTCGGACCTCGGCGTCCAGTCCTCGGCGAAGAAGAGCCCCAGGTGGCCGCTCGCGGGGTCGACGATGCGGGTGAGCATGATCTCGACAAGCTCCCGGAGCGCCGTCCGCAGGCCCGCGTCGGGCCAGAGCGCGAGGAGGCGCGTGTAGGCCTCCATAACGTGCAGGTGGGTGTTCTGGGACTTGGGCTCGTTCATGTCCACCTCGCTCAGGCGCATGTCCGCGATCGGCTCCCACGCCCTCCCGAACGCCTCGAGGTAGCCGCCGTGCCGGGCCCTGGAATGCCTCTCGATCAGGCGGTGGGTGGCCTTTGCCAGCTCGAGGGGCTCGGGCCGTCCCGAGGCGAAGTGGTACTCGGCGAGCGCGTAGAGGGCGAACGCCTGGCCGTAGACCTGCTTTCGGTCGCGCAGGACCCTGCCGTCCGCGGCGACCGACCAGAAGAAGCCCCCGTTCTCCCCGTCCAGGAAATGCCGGGTGAGGTCCGCGTAGGCGTGGTCGGCCATCGCGAGGTAGTCGGGCTCGCGGTAGTGCGCGTAGGCGGCCGAGTACGTCCAGAGGATCCGCGACGTGAGGAGGGCGCCGCGCTCCGCGCCGCGGTCCACCGCGAGGTCGTTCGAGATCGCCCCGTAGAAACTCCCGCCCTCCCTGTTGACGACATGCTCGATCCAGAAGGGAAGGATGTTCTGGCGCAGGTCATCCTCAATTCGGCGAAGGTAGTCGGTCGGGGCGGATGGTAACATCGGCGGACGAGGGTTGTGCGGGGATCGATCTCCGGGAGAGACAGGGATGATGCCTCGGCCGGCTATTGTCACTCCTTGTCGCAGCAAACCCGCGGAAATCCCGCGGCGGCCCGCGGACGGGGGCGGGCACGGCGCCTGCTAGGGAACAGGCTCCCCAATGCCGCAGCCCAAAGAGCTCAGGAACCCCCCGCCCACGATCCTCCCGGGCATCCCGGTCGCCCGCCGGAGGGCGCCGCGGCCCTCGCGCGACTGCACGCTCATCCTGGGCGCGATCCCCCAGGAGTCCGAGCTGGTGGAGCGGGCCCTCGAGGGAAGGAGGAGGGGCCGCCTCGCCGGGTTCCCCTACGCCTCGGGCCGGCTTTGCGGCCGCAGGGTCATCGTGGCCGTCACCGGGATCGGGAAGACCTGCGCCACGATGGTCACCACCCTCCTCGTCGCGAGGTTCAGGCCGAGGGAGGTGCTGATGACGGGCACCGCCTCCCGGATCAACCCGGCGGTGCGCAACGGGGACGTGATCGTCGGCGCGGTGACGTGCAACCACGACTTCGGCTCGTTCGAGCGGAGCGACGTGATGGAGTACTTCTCGGCCGCGGGGCCCCTCGGCGACCACATGGCCATCGTCTACCCGGGGGACCCGCGCCTGCTCGCGGCCGCAAGGCGGGCGATCCGCCGCCACACGCCGGAGGAGGCGGCCCAGCATTCGCCCGCCTACGTCCCGCGCGTGCGCGTGGGCCGCATCACCTCGGGCGACCAGTTCGGAATAACGGCCCGGCGCATCGCCGACATCCGCAGGAAGCTCCGTCCCGACCTGATGGAGATGGAGAGCGGCTCGGTCGCCCAGGCGTGCTGGTACCTGCGCACCCCGTTCCTGTGCGTGCGCAGCGGCAGCAACCTCACCCAGAATTCCCCGGACAACGACTACCGCCGGCTCTCCCCGTTCGCCTCGCGCCAGGCGGCGCTGTTCACGATCTCGCTGGTTCGGGAGCTCGCCCGCTAGCCCACATGCGCGCGATCCTCCCCCACGCCCCCCAAGCGAACGCAGCCCCCGCGGCCGGATCGCCGTGAAGCTCCTCGCGCGCGGCGACGTCGACGGGTTCTGCGCCATCGCGCTCGACAACATCGTCCAGCTGCTGCTTGTGCCGACGCTGTGCATCGGCATCGTGGGCATGCCGCCGGCGCTGGCCTACGGCCGGATCCTGCCCGGCATCGCGGTGTCGTACCTCGCGGGCAACCTCTTCTACGCCTGGCAGGCCCACCGGCTCGCGAGGAGGGAGGGGAGGGTTGACGTCTGCGCCCTTCCCTTCGGCCTGAACACGCCGACGTTCATCGCCTACGTCTTCCTCGTCATGCTTCCAGCCAAGCAGATCGCAAGGGCCCAGGGCGTCGCGGACCCGGACGCCTTCGCCTGGGAGGCGGGGCTTGTCGCCTGCATAGGCTCGGGCCTGATCGAGTTCTGCGGCGCGTTCGTGGCGGAGGGGATACGCCGCATGACGCCCCGCGCCGCGCTGCTTGCGGCGCTTTCCGGCGCCGGGCTTGCGTTCCTCACCCTCAACTTCCTCTTCAGCACCTTCGCCCACCCGGTGGTGGGATTCGTGACGCTCGGGCTCGTGCTGCTGTTCTACTTCGGGAACGTCCGGCCGAAGTGGGGCATACCCGCGGCGCTCGTGGTGCTCGTTGCGGGAACCGCGCTCTCGTGGCTTACGGGCCTCGCGCCGAACGGGGTCCGGCCGGCCGGCTCGCTCGGCTGGCACCCGCCGCTGCCGGTCCTGGCCGAGCTGTGGGGCGGCTTCCGAAACGGCCAGTTCTGGCCGTACCTCTCCGTGATCATCCCCATGGGCCTCCTCAACCTGCTCGCGTCACTCCAATCCATCGAGTCCGCGGCGGCCGCCGGCGACAGCTACTCGTCCCGCTCGTCCCTCGCGGTGAACGGGCTGTGCACGTTCGCGGCGGCGTGCTTCGGCTCGCCCTTCCCGACCTCGATCTACATAGGCCACCCGGCATGGAAGCGCATGGGGGCCCGCGCCGGGTACTCGACCCTGAATGGGGTGTTCATCACGGCGGTGTGCCTGACCGGCTCGATGGCGCTGATCTCGTGGGCCGTGCCTGCGGACGCGGGCCTTGCGATCGTGGTCTGGATCGGGCTCATCATCACCGTGCAGTCCTTCGAGGTCACGCCGTCGCGCCACTGGCCGGCGGTCGTGCTCGGCATGGTGCCGGTCATCATGGCCTGGGCCACCTTCTTCACGAAGAACGCGATGCGGATCGCGGGCCAGGGGAAGGGCCCGGAGTTCTCGCAGGGGCTCGTGGATGCGTTCCACGCCAACGGCACGTTCATCGAGGGCGGCTTCGCCGTCGAGCAGGGGACCTTCTATTGCGCTCTCGTCCTCGCGACGGTCACGGTCTTCGTGATCGAGCGCCGGCTGGTGACGGCTGCGCTCTGGGCCCTCGCGGCGTCCGGGCTGTGCCTCCTGGGGCTCCTGCATTCCTGGCGTTTCACGGGCTCGGACACCGTGAGCGCCCTCCCCCTGGTCGAGCTGCTCACCCACCCCTCGGCCGCGAGGGGCGCGCTGTTCCCGGCCCTGGCGTACGCGGAGGGCTACGCGGGGATGGCGGTCGTGCTCCTCCTGGCCCGGTGGTTCACGACGCCCGAGGCCGACGCGAGGGCCGCCTGAGGGGCGGGCGGCGCCTCGGGGCCGCGCTAAAGTGCCCCGGCCGCGGGCATCTATACTGTCTACGCCCCATACCTTCCCGGGCGGGCCCCCTGTACTATGGCCCACCACCCGTTCGGGGCGCCCGCATGCCCCGCACACACGCCTCCCCGCCATGAACTTCTCCGCCGCCCATCTCAAACGCTACAGGCAGCTTGCGGCGCTCCTCTGGAAATACGGCCGCTCGGATCTCGCGAAGCAGATGGCGCTGCCCGAGGGGTTCGACCCGAAGGACATGGAGGGCGACGCGGGCGATGCCGCCCCGGCGCAATTCGCCGACGACCTGGAGGCGATGGGGCCCACCTACGTCAAGCTGGGCCAGGTGCTGGCAGGCAGGCCGGACCTCCTTCCGAGGGCCTATCTCGATGCGCTCGCCAGGCTCCAGGACAAGGTGAAGCCTTTTCCCTACCTCGAGGTGGAGCAGACTGTGCTCGCGGAGCTGGGGGTCCGGGTCTCCAAGGCGTTCTCCCGTTTCGACACCGAGCCGGTCGCCGCCGCGTCCCTGGGGCAGGTCCACCTCGCGGCGCTTCGCGACGGACGCCCCGTGGCGGTCAAGGTCCAGAGGCCCGACATCCGGCGCCAGATCGCCGATGACTTCGAGATCCTGTCGGAGATCGCGACCTTCCTCGACGACCATACCGAGATCGGCCGCAGGTACCGGTTCGCCGCCATCGTCGCCGAGTTCCGCACGACCATCCAGCAGGAGCTCAACTACGAGCGCGAGGCCCAGAACCTCATCGCCGTCGGCAGGAACCTGAAGGAATTCAAGCTGATCCAGGTCCCGCAGCCCGTGATCGACTACTGCACGCGCAGCGTGCTCACGATGGACTACATCAAGGGCCAGAAGATCACGTCGCTGGGGCCCCTGGCGAAGCTCGACATCAAGGGTGCCCCGCTCGCCGAGGAGCTTTTCCGTGCGTACCTCAAGCAGGTCCTGGTCGACGGCCTCTTCCACGCCGACCCGCACCCTGGAAACGTGTTCATCACGGACGATGGCCGGATCGCGCTGCTAGACCTCGGCATGGTCGGGCACGTGGCCCCGGTGATGCAAAAGCACCTCCTGAAGGTCCTCGTCGCGGTAAGCGACGGCAAGGGCGACGAGGCCGCCGACGAGGTCGTGCAGATGAGCGAAAAGGCGGACTCGTTCGACCTGCACAAGTTCCGCCAGGAGATAGGCCAGCTCGTCGCGCTCAGCCTCAACCAGGGGCTCAGGGAGCTGAACGT
Source organism: Opitutaceae bacterium (assembly GCA_003151495.1). GTDB lineage: Bacteria > Verrucomicrobiota > Verrucomicrobiia > Opitutales > Opitutaceae > Palsa-1447. The sequence goes on along the minus strand of PLXR01000027.1, from coordinate 75,935 downwards.
CGGGAGGTCGCTCTTGGACGTGAGCCGGCACGCCCGGGAAAACGGACTCTTCGTGCCGAGCGAGCTCGTGCTCCTGGGCAAGACCCTCCTCGAGCTGGACGAGGTGGGACGGATCCTGGACCCCTCTTTTGACCCCAACGCCTCGATCCGCAGGAACGCCGGGGAGATCACGGCAACCCGGGTGAGCAGGGATACCACGATGGACGGAGTGACAAACTCCCTCCTCGAGCTGAAGGACTTCACGGTGAACCTGCCCTCCCGGCTCAACCGGATAATGGATGCGATCTCCAACGCGGAACTGGAGGTGAAGGTGAAGGCCACGGACGCGAAGATGGTCGTCGACGGGATCGAGAAGGTGGCCAACCGGGTCACCAAGGGCATCCTCCTCGCCTCGGTGATCATTGGCGCGGCGCTCATGATGCGCATCACCACCCACTGGAGCATATTCGGCTACCCGGGGTTCGCGATGCTCTGCTTTCTCCTGGCGGCGGTGGCGGCGCTCGGGCTCCTCTACAACATCTACTCCGAGGACCGCGACAGCCGGAAGCGGCGGCCCCGCTAGGACCCGGCATGGCCGTCAATCCCCACGCGCAGGAAACCCACCGGTTGCCCGCGAAATCGGACCCGGGGGAGACGCCGCCGCCCGGGGCCAGACCCCCGGAGGGGCCAAAGGTGGCCATTGTGCACGTAATCATAGCGGTGTTCGGCGCGATCGCCTTTCTCTACGTCGCGCGCCCCGTCGTCCTGCCGGTGCTCCTCGCGTGGATGGCGGCCACCACCCTGCAGCCCCTGGTGCGATGGCTTTCCCTGCTGCGCCTTCCGACCTCCCTTTCAGCGGCCGTCGTGTTCAGTCTCCTCGTGGCCGTCTTAGGGTTGGGGTTCTACCGGCTGGAGAGGCCGGCCGAGGGGTGGGTCAACGACGCTCCTCAGCACATGACGGAGCTCAGGCAGCGCATCCAGAGGATCTTCCCGAAGGCGGAGCATCTCAGCCAGGCGACCGCGGCGGTGAAGGATCTCGGGGCGACCGAGGCGGAGAAGCGGGAGGAGCAGAGGACGGCGCCCACGGTCGAGGTCAAGGACCAGCGAGGCACGGGCTCCATCCTGAACTGGACCGGCACCTTCCTCGCGGGCGTGGGCGAGGTGCTCGTCCTCATCTACCTGCTCCTCGCCTCGGGGGACCGGTTTCTGCAGAAGCTCGTCCACCTCGTCCCGACCCTCAGGGGGAAGATACGGGCGGTGGAGATCAGCCGCGAGATCCAGCTGAGCATATCCAGCTACCTGTTCTCGATTTCGCTGATCAACCTGTGCCTGGGCGCGATCGTGAGCACGGGCCTCTATTTCATGGGGATCCCGAACGCCGAGATGTGGGGGATCCTCGTGGCGCTCCTGAATTTCGTCCCCTACTTCGGGCCCATCTGCGGGGTCATCATCCTGGCGGCCGTCGGCCTCCTCACGTTTGACTCGTTATGGCACGGGCTGGCGCCGCCCCTGTGGTACCTGGCGCTCCACCTCCTGGAGTCGAACCTGGTCACGCCGATCCTGCTGGGCCGGCGCCTGACGCTCAATCCCGTTGTGATCTTCGTCTCCCTGATATTCTGGATGTGGCTCTGGGGCATCCCGGGGGCGCTGCTGTCGGTCCCGATTCTTGTCTCGGTCAAGGTAGTCTGTGACCGGATCCCCTCGGTTGCGCACCTCGGGGAGTTGATCGGGCGCTGAGCCGGGGAATCGATCGCGCCCTCGCGCAACTAGATTAGGGCATTTCGTACAGCTCGAGGATCGCAATCCCGGTGGAGCCACCCGCGCCGCTCACCTGCGCCGTGTAGGCTCCGGGCGCGAGGGTCACGAGGACTGCCGCATCCTTCGACGTCGTGGGAAGCGGGAAGGCCGAGACCGCATCGAATGCGGCCTGGAGCACCGCTGTCCCACCCCAGTTGTCATTGGAACCCACGACGTTCTGGCCCGAATCAAAGACCGTAAGCTCCGGATCCGCCATGGCGCCGGACACCGAGAAGCCAGCGAGCGTGGGGCCTACTCCGCGGACGAGGAGCGTGATGCTCGAGGAACCCTCCACCACGAACCCCACGGTCAGCATATTTGGGCCGGTGCCCGCGAGCCCCCGAGCCGACACGTTGACAAAGCGCGAGGTGGGGGAAACGGCCGTGTCGACATCATAGGCCTCAAGGAGAACCAATCCCGTACCCCCGTTTGCCCCGTTCACCTCCGCGGTGAACCGGCCCGGCTGGAGATCCGTCAGGACCGCCGCGTCAAGGGAGTCCGGGGGCAGAGCGAACGCCCCGACCTGGGAAAACGCCGCGGAGAGGGCCGCCGCCCCTCCCCAGTTGTCGTTGGACATGACGGGGGAGCCGCCCGAGGAGAACAGGGACAGCTGCGGGTCGGCAAGGAGGCCGCTCAGGCCGAAAGTTGAGAGCGAGGGGCCCACCGCGCGGACGAGCGTGGACTCGGTTCCCGTCCCCACCTCGACGAATCCGATGATGAGCGTCTGGTCGGCGACGCCGCTGAAGCCCCGCACCGACACGTTGGCCAGGCGGCCGGGCACTGCCACCAAGTCGACGACAAGCGGTGTCGGGAACGAGATGACCGCCGAGAATCCGTTGACGACCTCGACATCATAGGTTCCGGCGTCGGAAGGCTGGACGTCCACCACGGTGAACGAAGGGCCCGTCGCGCCCGCGATGGGGGCCTGGTTCTTGCGCCACTGGTAGGAGATCGTGGCATCACCCGTCACAGCGACAATGAATGTCGCGGATCCCCCGACCGCCGGGGAGACCGGGACCGGCTGGAGAACAATAGTGACGGGGACCGGGGTCCCCCCGGCCGGCGACACGGTGAGCGCCGCGCCCGTGCTCGTGACCGTCCCCGCAGGATCCGATATCACCACCGAATACGTGCCCGTGTCGGAAAGCGCCGCGACCGGGAAGGTCAGGCTCGACGAGGTTGCCCCCGGGATTGACACCCCGTTCTTCGACCATTGGTAGGTGATGGGTGGTGAGCCTACTATTCCCACGGACAGGCTGGCTGTCCCTCCGACCGTGACCGAGGTCGGGCTCGGCTCGTACTGGAAGATCGGGGCGAATGCCACTCCTGACACGGTGAGGACGGCCCCAAGGCTCGCCGATGAGCCCGCGGGGTTCCTCGCCACCACGGAATACGTGCCGGCATCCGCCGGCTGGACGTTCGAGAGGTGGAGGGTGACCGAGTTCGCGCCCGCGATCGGCACGCCTCCCACGAGCCATTGGTAGGAAATCGGGGCGGTGCCCGAGGCGATCACCGTGAAATCCGCGGTCGAACCCGCGGTGACCGAGGTCTTGTCGGGTTGCCCCGTGATGGAGGGCGGCACGACGAACGCTAGGATCGTAAGGGTCGCGGGCGGGGACATGATGGTGCCCACCGAGTTGGTCACGGTGACCGTGTAGGTCCCAGCATCCGCCGGCTTGACGATTGCGATCACGAGGGTCGCCGAGCTCGCTCCGGAGATCGGCGTCTTGTTGAGGGACCACTGGTAGCTGAGGGTGCCCGAGCCCGCCGCCGCGACCGAGAACAGCGCGTTCGATCCCACGGTGGTCGACACCGAGGCCGGACCGGTCAGGATTATCGGGACTATCGGGCCTCCGCCCCCCGAGGCGGGATCGGTCACCTGGAACGTGATGTCGGTGGGCGCGCCCGTCCCCAACGTGTTCGAGGCGCTCGCCGTCACCGTGTAGGACCCGGCCGTCGTGGGAGTGCCCGTTATGCTTCCGGTCGCCGAGTTGAGCGAGAGCCCGGCGGGCAGCCCGGTCAGGGCGTAGCCCGTCGGGCTGTTGCTCGCCGTGAGCGTGTAGGAGAATGCGGTTCCTGTTTGCCCCGTTGCCGACACCGCGCTCGTGATCGCTGAGAAATCCCCGATCGTCAGGATCAGGTTCAGCGGGAGGCTTGGGCCGTAGGTGTTGACCGCGGAAATCGTGACCCGCGCGACCTGGGGCGCGGTCGGCGTGCCGCTGATAAGCCCGGTCGCGGTATTCAGCGACAGGCCGGCGGGCAGCCCGGCCGCCGAGTAGCTCGTGGGGGAGTTTGTCGCCGCAATAGAGTAGCTCAGAGGGGCGCCGACGGCATTCGACACCAGGAGCGCGCTCGTGATGACGGGAATCGGGCCCGCGGGGCTTATGGTCCACATGATGACCAGGATCGCGCCCTGCCCGCTCCCGTTGTTGGCGCTGATGGAGGTGAAGTAGAGTCCGGCCGTTGTCGGCGTTCCGCTGATCCGGGCGCCCGAGGCGGCCAGGCCGGGGGGCAACTCCGCTATGTTGTAGCTCGTGGGGCTGTTCGACGCGACGATCGTGTAGAGAAAGGCCGTCCCCACTGTTCCCCTTCCCGCCCCCTCGCTCGTGATCGTGGGCGCCCCGGCCGCCGGATCGACCGTGATCTGGAACGGGTACGGACTGATGACGGACGCCGAGGTGAGGTAGAGCGTCCCCTTGAACACGCCGACCGTGGTGGTCGTGCCGCTCACGACGCCCGTCGAGCCGTCAATGGCCAGGCCAACCGGGAGGCCGTTTGCGGTGTAGCTGGTGCCCGCGGGCTGGGGCGGATTGGACACCACCTGGAATGAATACGGCTGCCCCGCGGTCGGATCGGGAAGGAACGTCTGTGCGACGGCCGCCGTCGATATGCCGATGCAGGCGAGCACGAGCGCAAGGAGGCGGAGGGAATGGATTGTCGGGCGGTTCATGGAATCTGATGTTGGGTTCCGGCGTCCGACTTCGGGCTCAGCACGCGGAGACAGGTTGTATTTCGGTGGCGGTAGAAACATATACCCCGGCCCGCCTCGCCGGTATGGGGCACTGACCTACTCTCCGGCCCACCGTGACCTCACGTCGGACCGGCACCCGGTTTCCGGGCGCGTCGCCAACCGGGCAGGCCCCTCCGGCCACCTCGGGGCCCGGCACCGCAGACGACTCACTTCACCTCGTAGACCTCGACCAGCGCGATTCCGGTCGAGTTGTTGGTGCCTGCCACCTGGACCGTGTACAGGCCCGACGGAAGCGTGACGAGCAGGGCGGAGTCCGCCGAGTTGGCAAGCAATGCGAAGGCCCCGACCTGCGAGAAGGCCGCGACCAGCGCGCCTCCCCCGCCCCACCCCGCGTTTGTGGCGATCGCTGTGCCCGTGGAGTCAAACAGCGTCACTTGGGTCGCGGACAAGGCCCCGCCGACCCCGAACTGGGTCAAACTCGGCCCGATTCCACGGATGAGCACCGTGTCGCTCCCGCTCCCGCCGATCACGAAGCCCGCCGTCAGGACCGCGCTTCCCGTTCCCGAGAGGGCGCGCGCCGAGACGTTGATGAGCCGCGCCGGGGGGTCGCCCGCATCCGCATCGTAGAGTTCCGCAAGGGCCACGCCGGTCGCGCCGCCGACGCCGCTTATCTGCGCCGTATGCAGGGAGCCGGCCGGTAGCGTGAGGAACAGGGCCGAGTCCACCGACGCCGCGGGCAGGGCAAATGCACCCACCGATAGGAAATCGCTTACAAGGGCGGCACCGCCGCCCCATGCGACGTCCGAGGCCACCGCCGCCTGGGTGCTGTCAAAGACCGTCAGCTGCGGCTCCCCCAGCACGCCGCCCACCCCGAAGGTTGAGAGCGTGGGACCTATGGCGCGGATCAGCAGCTGCTTTGACCCCGTGCCGTTGAGCACAAAGCCGACCGTGACGGCGCTCGCACCGGTCCCGACATAGGATCGGATCGAAAGGTTGATGATCCGCGCACTCCCGGTGATCCCTCCCCCGCCTCCGCCCCCGCCGCCTGCGGCCGTCACAGTGAGGGTCCCCGAGCCGCTGGTGTTCGAACCCGCCGGATTGGTGAGCTGAACCCGGAACATGTCACCGGTCATGGACGCCGAGACCGCGGTCAGCGTCAGCGTCGTCGTGGTGGCGCCGCTGAAGGTAGAATTGTCGCTCACCGAGGCCCAGGTCGCCCCCGCGTCGACCGACGTCTGCCACTGGTAGGTCATGGACGAACCCGGCACGGTCACCGTGAAGCTCGCATTCTGGCCCGTCGTGGCAGAAGTGCCGGAAACCTGCGTGCCGCCCGGCGGCGGGGCAAGGGCCCCGCCCACGGCCACGCCCTGGTTGTCGCCGTCCGCCACGTAGATCGCCCCGGAGCCGTCCACCGCGATTCCCTGGGGATAGTAGAACCGGGCCTGCGCGCCGTTGAGCGTCGCCACCGAGCCGCCGGGGCTGATCTTGCGGATCGCCCGGTTGTAGGTGTCGGCAACGTAGATGTTCCCGGAGCCGTCCACCGCCACCGCGTAGGGCTGGTTGAACCGGGCGACAAACCCGGTCCCATCCGCGAAACCGATCTTGCCCGCCGTGCCTGCGAGCGTCGTCACAGTGTTGGAGGCGTCGATCTTCCGGATCGTCGCACTGAAGAAGTCCGCCACGTAGACATTCCCGGACGAGTCGACCGCCAGCGCATACGGGCCGTTGAATCGGGCCGAACCGCCCGCGCCGTCGCCGCTTCCCGTCTGCCCGGCGACGCCGGCAAGCGTCGTCACCGTGCCGCCCGAGGTGATCTTGCGGATGGTGTTGTTCTTTGTGTCGGCGACGTAGACGTTGCCGACGTTGTCGACCGCGACCCCGTTGGGCGCGTTGAACCGCGCCGCCGGCCCGGTGCCGTCGGAGCTCCCCGCGGACCCGGCGACCCCTGCGAAGGTCGAGACCGCCCCGCCCGCGGATATCTTGCGGATCGTGGAATTCCCGGCGTCGGCCACGTAGACGTTGCCGCTGCCGTCCGCCGCCACGCCCGCCGGGCTCGAGAAGCTGGCCGCCGCGCCGGATCCGTCCGCGCTCCCGGGAGGGCCCCCGGATCCCGCAAGGGTCGTCACGACGCCGGACGAGGTGGCCACTCGGATCGTGTTGTTGCCGCTGTCCGCGATGTAGATGCGCCCGGATCCGCCGCTGGCGACCCCGTAGGGATACGCAAAGAGGGCATGGATGCCAGTCCCGTCGACATCCCCCTTCTGGCCCGAGCTCCCCGCGAGGGTGGAGACCGCCCCCGACGAGACCGCCCGAATCGTGTGGTTGCCCGTGTCGGCGACGTAGACGGTGCCCCCGCTGGTCGCCGCGATTCCGCCCGGATAGAAGAAATTCGCAGCAGCCCCGGAGCCGTCGGCCTGGCCGCCGATGCCCGGCGCCCCAGCCACGGTCGTCACGCTTCCGCCGGGCGAGATCATGCGGACGGTCTGGTTTGAGGTGTCGGCGACGAAGACGTTGCCCGCGCCGTCGAGCGACACGGACGACGGGTGGTTGAACATTGCGGCGCCGCCCTGGCCATCGACGCTTCCCGAGACCCCGGGGTTGCCCGCCAACGTGGAGACGGATCCCCCCTGGGTCACCTTCCGGATGACGCTGTTGTCGAGGTCTGCGACATAGATGTTTCCCGCCGCGTCCGCCGCGAGGCCGGCCGGGAAGTTGAATTTCGCCGAGCCGCCCGCGCCGTCGGCGAACCCGTTCTGCCCCACCGCCCCCGCCAGGGTTGTGACGACGCCGGCCGGTGTCACCTTTCGGATCGTGCCGTTATTGGTGTCGCTCACGTAGACGTTGCCCGCGCCATCCACCGCAATCCCCCCGGGCTGGTTGAAGAGCGCGGCGCTCCCAGTGCCGTCCGCGCTGCCCTGGATGCCCGCGTTTCCGGCGAGCGTGCTCACGCTGCCGCCCGGCGAGATCCTGCGGATGTTGTGGTTCCCGCTGTCCGCAACGAATACGTTGCCGCCGGAGTCGACCGCTACCGCAAAGGGATAGAGGAAGCGCGCGCCCGAGCCCGTGCCGTCGGTGCTGCCGGGCTGCCCTGAGCTGCCCGCGAGGGTCGTCACGGACCCGCCCGCGGACACCTTGCGGATCGTGTGGTCGCCGCCGTCCGCGACATACAGGTTTCCCGAGGCGTCCACCGCCGCCCCCGTGGGGTTGAAGAAGCGCGCGTTCCCCCCGTTCCCATCGGTGTGGTCGAGCACGCTGGAGCCCCCCGCCAGCGGGACAAAGGCGAAGGTATCCGCCCGGGCGGTCGCGAGGAGCGCAAGGAAAGCGATGGCGGGCGCCAGGGCTCTGCCGATCAGGCGCGTGCAGGCAGGCGATTTCCGGACAGTTGATTCGCAGCGGAGAGTGTTCATGGTATTACCCTTGGTTTGCCTGCTTAGATGCGTCCTGGACGCCCCTGTTGCTGGGGTACACTACTACCATCAAGGGGGGGCGCCGGACCCACCCGCTATCCGACCGGGACCGTGCGCTCAGCGAGCTCGGCGTGGATCCTGCCGTAATCCAGCTTTATGAGACGGTCGGCGCACCCGAAATAGCGGTCGTCGTGCGTGATCACCAGCACGGCCTTCCCCTGCGATCTCAGCTCGGGCAGGAGCTTGGTGTAGAAGACCTCCTTGAATACGGGATCCTGGTCGGAGGCCCACTCGTCGAAGAGGTAGAACGGCCGGTCCTCGATGTAGGCGCACAGGAGCGCCAGGCGCTTGCGCTGCCCCTGGGAGAGCTGGGTCGTTGAGAAGACGCCGTCCTTGACCGAGACCTTGTGGTTGAGGTGAAGGCGCTCGAGGTACCCGCGGGCGCGCAGGTCGGCCTCCGCGCCCCCACGGCCGACTATTCGGTCGAAGAGGAAGTAGTCCGAGAAAACGGCGGAAAAGCACTGGCGGTAGTCGTCGCGGTTAAGGTCCCCGATCGCTATCCCGTTCAGCCTGATCTCCCCCGCCGCCGGCGGGTACAGGCCCGTGATCACCTTCGCGAGCGTGGACTTCCCGCTGCCATTGCCACCGATCAGGAACACAAGCTCGCCGGGCCTCAGTTCGAGGTCTATCGGCCCGAGTATGAATGTGTCGTCCTCCCTCTCCCGGTAGTAGTGGTGCATCACCTGGGAGAGCTCCAGGGATTTGAACGGCGCAGCCGCGAATTGCCCCCTGGCGACGGGCCCGTTGTCGGTGGGGTGCTGGGAGAGGGCGAGGCCGAGCTGCTCGACCTTCCGAAGGGAGACGTTGGCGCGGCTGAACACCGAGAGGCTCCCGAGCAGGCCGGCCAGGGGCCCCATAAGGAAGACGGTCGTGATGATGTATCCCGTCATCGCCTGCTGGCTGATGCTCTCGAGGCGGGGAAGGAGAAACAGGATCAGCCCAATCAGGCCCAGGAAGAGGAGCTGGTTCCAGTTCTGCGCGATGATGAAGCGGAGCTCGGCCGCGACGTTGTGCCTCTGGCACGTGGCCGCGGCCCCGGCGACGTCCTCCTTGAGGTAGGACTCCCTGCGCGCGCGGTGAAGCTTCAGCTCCTTGATTCCCTCCGTCAGGGACCTGAAGTGCTGGAACAGCCGGTCCTGGCCGTCGCGCGCGGCGCTCAGGTGCCCAAAGCCGCTCCGGATCAGGATCCTGTAGGTCACAGCCCCTATGATCCCAAACACGAACATCCCCAGGAACACCGGCACCGAGAGCCACGCGAGGTAGACCGCGCCGCCGAGCAGGTAGGCAAAGTTCACGGCAAATATCGGTATGCTCAGGGTCGCCTGGGTGATCTCGAGGATGTCCTCGGTCAACGCGACCATGAGCTTCGGCGCACCGAGCTCCTCGACCTGGCGGAGCGGCACCGACAGGATCTTGCTCACGAGGTCGAGCCGCAGGCGCGCCGTGGTGGCCTGCGAGAAATGCGCGAGCGTCACCTGCGAGAGCGCGTTCGTGAGGAACCTGCCCAGGGCCAGGGCGCAGAATGCCACGACAAGGGTCGTGCCCAGAATCCCGTGGTGGTTCAGGGCCGAGGTGATCAGGACGAGCAGGCCGGTGTTGAAGGCGCCGCTGAGCAGCGCCGCGGCGGACGTCCAGATGACCATGGCCGGCGAATACCTTATGATGAAGCGCAGGAGCGTCATGGATGCGCCTTAAAATAGACGCGTCGCGCCTCCCGGGGAAGTAGGTGTCCACCCCAAACTCGTAGCCGGGGGGCGGGTTTCTCAGCCCATTTTGGGTCCTAGACCCCCCCTTCGGTGCCGGCCGGGGCGATGTCGAAACCAAGGTGCCACATGTTGTTCTAGCGCCTGAGGTGTCGACGGAAATGGAGCAGCTCGTGGCCATTCTCGGGGTTCCCTTCCATCCCATCACGCTCCCCGGAGCCGTGGAGCGGATCGAGTCGATGGTGGCCGACGGCGGCACGCACTATGTCGTCACCCCAAACGTGGACTTTCTCGTCAAGGTCCAGCGGGACGCGGAGCTTCGCCGTATCCTGGTCGACGCGGACCTAGTTCTTTGCGACGGGAAGCCGATCGTCTGGGCTTCACGGTGGCTGGGTGGCCCGCTTCCCTGCCGTGTCGCGGGGTCGGACCTGATACCCCGCCTGCTCAAGAGGGCCGAGGAAATGGGCTGGCGCGTATTCCTGCTTGGAGGCGAGCCCGATGCGGTGTCCGAGGCCTCGCGGCGGATCGCGGCCTGGCATCCCACCCTCCCCAAGGTCGAGTTCTATTCCCCGCCCTATCGCCCGTTGGAGGAGATGAACCACGCGGAGATCATAGGGCGTGTGCGCTCGGTGGCCCCGGACATCGTGCTCGTCTGCTTCGGCTGCCCAAAGCAGGAGAAGTGGATGTCGCAGAACTGCCATGCGCTTGGGGTCCCCGTCCTGATTGGGGCGGGAGCCACGGTTGACTTCCTCGCAGACAGGATGGCCCGCGCGCCGGTATGGATGCAGCGTTGCGGCACCGAGTGGCTCTTTCGACTCCTTCAGGAGCCGAGGCGCCTGGCCATGCGCTACGCCGACGACTTCATCCATTTCTTCCCCGCCGTGCTGCTGCAGCGCTGGCGCCAGAGGTCCGCGAGCCGGATACAACGCCCGAAGGGCCGGCCGTGAGGATCGCGCTTTCGACTTCCGTCATCCAAGGCGGCCGCTCCGGGGTCGGGCAGTACGTCCTTTCGCTTGTGCGCGCATTTCTGCCGGCTGCGGCACGCCACGAATTCACGCTCTACGTCCTCGAGAGTGACCTTCCCCTGTTCGCCTTCGCCGCGGGCTCGATGCGCCTGGAGTCCGTCTCCGAGAGAATGCGGCCGCCCGTCAGGGACATCCTGTGGCACCAAACGGTGCTTCCCAGCCTCGTGCGCCGAGCCGGCATCGATGTCCTCCATGTCCCCAGCTACCGCCGGATGCTCTGGCCGCGACCGTGCGCACTCGTCTCCACAATACATGATCTCGCGCCGTTTCACCTGGCGGGCAAATACGACCCCTTCCGCATGTTCTACGGCCGCGTGGTGGCCCGCCGGCTCGCTCGGCGCCAGGATGAGATCGTCGCCGTAAGCAAGACGACGGCTCTCGACCTGGAATCGCTCTTCCATGTGCCGCGGGGACGGATGACCGTGATACCAAACGGGCTCGACCACGGCCAGTTCCAGCCCGGCTCCCAAGCCCATTCCCGAGGGGTCGTATGCGGTTCCCGGGCCCAGACGGACCGCTTCTTCCTCTATGTGGCCCGGCTTGAGCACCCGGCAAAGAACCACGCGGGGCTTATCGACGCCTTCAACCGCTTCAAAGCGGCAACCGGTTCGCCTTGGCGCCTGGTGCTGGCAGGAGGCGACTGGCACGGCGCCGCCACGATCCGAAGACTGGCGCGGGACTCACCCTTCTCGCGCGACATAGAGTTCGTCGGCTTCGTGCCCCCCGCCGACCTGGCCGACTGGTACCGGGCGGCCGATGTCTTTGTCTTTCCCTCTTTTTACGAAGGGTTCGGACTGCCGCCCGTGGAGGCGATGGCCTGCGGCTGCGCTGTGCTGTCATCCAATGCGGGCGCGCTCGAGGAGACAGTAGGGGGTGCGGCCGGTGTCCTGGCGCCGAATGACGCTGGGCAGATGCAGGCGCAGCTAACCCGCGCAGCGGCCGATCCTAGCTGGCGCGAACAGCTGCGCCGGGCGGGCCTCGCGCGCGCCTGCGATTTCGACTGGGACCGGACCGCAGCGGCCACGTTCAACGTCTATGAGAGGGCGGCCTCGCGCAGAAATCCCTCCGGGCCGGCGTACGCGCCATGGGGTCCACACCATCCCGAGGATCAGGTGTCGACCCACTCGTCCGCGCCGGAGACTGCGGTTAATCTAATCAACTGGCCAGGTATTCGCCGGGATGCACCAACACATGATGACTAGAGACGCAGAAAACAAGGGGGCCGAGGCGCGGACCGATCTCGATGCGCTCGGTCGGCGGAACAAGGAGCTTGAGCAGCTCCTCGAGGCCAAGGAGATCGAACTCACGGCTGCGCGGGACGGAATAGACACCCTAGCCCACTCCATCTCGCACGACCTGCGCTCCCCCCTTCACATCATAGGGGGGTTTGGCGAGCTCCTTGCAAAGCAATCGGCCCGCGGTCTGGACGAAAAGGGACGGCGCTTCCTGGGCAGGATCACCACCGCCACCGTCCAGATAGGCGGCATGATCGACGAGATCCTCGAGCTCTCCCGAATGAGCCGGTGCGAGATGCACTGCACGCCCATCGACCTCGAACCGCTGGTCCGGAAAGCCGTCCACGATCTTGACGCGGAGAAGGGCGGCCGGCGGGTCATCTGGATCATCGGCGACCTTCCCACAGTGTGCGCAGATCCAACCATGCTCGGTGAGGCGATCGCGAGCCTCGCATCCAATGCATTCAAACACACGTTCTCGCGCGAGGTCGCACGAATCCAGATCGGCATGCAGGAAGCGGAAGGCGAATTGAGGTTCTTCGTGCGCGACAACGGCGCCAGCGCCGATATCAAGCAGCGCGAGAGGCTGTTCGACGTGGACCCTGGCAGGCTCCCCTCGTCGTCGCCCAACATGGGCACGTCGAGGCTGGCCTATGTCCAAAGGATACTCCAGCGGCACGGCGGCCGAGTCTGGGCCGAGGCCCAGGCCGACGGCGGGGCCACCTTCTACTTCGCGCTTCCCGCCTCGAGGGCGGAGATGGGCGTTTCCGCGCCCCCGCTATGAAGCTCGCCAAGAGAGTCTTTGGAGGGATCAGGGGCGCGGCGCCTGCAAGCCTCTTGTCCGGCCGGCTGGTCAGCCCGCCCCAGAATGGCGCGGCCAAGTCGGCCCCGCCCGCGCTCCGCATCGTCCTTGTGGAGGACAGCGAGCCTGACGCCGAGCTGATCGAGCAGACGCTCCTCGACTTCGGACTCAGCATCTCGATGGCCACCGTGGACACCCGCAAGGGATTCGAGGCTGAGCTGACCCACCAGACTCCCGGCCTGATACTGTCGGACTACTACCTTCCCGACTTCGACGGCAGCGCGGCCCTTGAGATCGCGAAGCAGCTCGCACCCGGCGTACCCTTCATCTTCGTCACGGGTGTGTTGGGCGAGGAGGTTGTGATTGAGATGCTGAAGCAGGGTGCAACCGACTACATCCTGAAGACCCGTCTCGCGCGCCTTGGGCCCGCAGTAAACAGGGCCCTGGGCGAGACCCACCATAGGCGGGAAAACCAGAAGGCCCAGGAAAAACTCCGGCGCTCGTACGACCAGTTGAGGGCATTGACCGGCCACCTCAGGTTTGTCCGGGAGGAGGAGCGGACCCGAATTGCGCGCGAGGTCCACGACGAGCTCGGGCAGGCCCTAACAGGCCTGAAGCTCGACCTTGCGTGGCTCCACGGAAAGTTGACCGGCGAACGCGCATTGCGGCGCAAGGTCAAGGCCATGTCGGCCCATGTCGACCTGACAATCCACACGGTCAGGAGGATCGCAACCGAGCTGCGGCCCGGTGTCCTCGACAACCTGGGCTTGGCCGCCGCGATAGAGTGGCAGACCGCGGATTTCCAGGAGCGCACGGGCATCCGGTGCAAGGTCAAGATTGACGTCAGGGACTCGATCTGGGACCGGGAGTTCAGCACCATGTGCTTCCGGGTCTTCCAGGAGACGCTGACGAACATCGCCCGCCATGCGAAGGCGACCCGGGTGGAGGTCATCCTGGCCCAGATCGACCAGGAACTCGTCATGACCGTGCGCGACAACGGCAGGGGAATCTCGGAGAAGGAGGTCGTGCACGCCCGGTCGATCGGCATCATCGGGATGCGGGAGCGGGTCGCCCAGGTGGGCGGCCAGGTCTTCTTCTTCGGCGTGCCCTCCAGGGGTACAACCGTGACGATGCGCGTCCCAATGCCCGAGGCGCACGGCCCCACCCAGAATCCATCATGAGAATCCTTATAGCAGATGACCATGCAGTCGTGCGCCGGGGGCTGAAGCAGATCCTCGTGGAGGCGTTCAAGCGCTCGGTGTTCGGCGAGGCCGCCAACTCCCAGGAGGCGCTGGAGTGCGTCTGGAAGGAGCCCTGGGACGTCGTCATCCTTGACCTCACGATGCCCGGGCGAAGCGGGCTTGAGGTGTTGAGGGAAATCAAGCGGGCCCGCCCGAAGCTCCCGGTGCTCATCCTCAGCATGCACCCCGAGGACCAGTTCGCGGTGCGCCTGCTGAAGGCCGGGGCGTCCGGGTACATGACCAAGGAGAGCGCGCCCTCGGAGCTCGTGGGCGCCGTGAACAAAGCTGTCGCGGGCGGGCGTTACGTCAGCGTGGCCCTGGCCGAGAAACTTGCGTCGCTCATCGTGAACGATGTGCAGGCCGCCCCGCACGAGAGCCTGTCCGACCGCGAATTCCTCATCCTGAGGCTTATCGCTTCCGGGAAGACGGTGAGCTGGATCGCCCACGACCTGTCCCTGAGCGTAAAGACCGTGAGCACGTACCGGTCCCGCCTGCTCGAGAAGATGTCCCTCACCAACAACTCGGAGCTCGTCCACTACGCCTTCCAGTACCAACTCGTGGAGCGCGGCTCCATCGTGATGGGCTCAACATCGAGGCAAAAGTAGGGGATCGCCCCATCGCCCAGGTAGGGCAGTTCAGGCATCCTTGGTGTCCACAGGGCCACCACCCTCAGCGCCCCATCCGCGCTCGTTGGAAAATATGAACGTATCTAATGGAAAACATCCGACGCCCGCACCCCTTGACGCATGGGCAGTGCTGGACCTGCTGAGGCACCGGTGGCGGTCTCTGGCCGCCTGGACCGTTGTCATCGCGGCCGCAGGCGCCCTTGTTGCCGGCGCCATTTGGGGCCGCACGTTCACCTCGAGCGCGCAGCTGATCCGCTATGAGCCATCGTCCGTCGACGACTCCTTCCACCCGAGGGCCCTGGCCGCACCAAGCCTTGTCGTCATGCTCCAGGCGCCCGGCCTGCTCGAGGACGTCGGCTCCCACCTGCAACCGCCCCTCTCCGCCAAGGAGCTTGCGGAGCACCTTGAGATTACCCTGGACCGGAACAACGACGTGGTGACGGTAACGGCCACCGGGCACTCAAAGGAGGAGACGATCGAGACCGTGAACCGCTATTGCGCGGCAGCGATCGCCTACACCCAGGCGATCCAGCGGCAGGAGGCGATAGAGGCCGGCGACAACCTGAACCACCAGCTTGTGCAGGTCGAAAACGACATAACCCTGACCCGCAAGGCGATACCAGCCAGCAGCGAGGCGGCCGTGGCCGCCCTCGCGGCCGACTCGGATGTGGAGGACGTCGTGGCAAGCGGACTCTCGCAGCGGATCCAGACTGCACGCGAACAGCTGGATGACCTGCTGATGCGCTACACCGACGCGCACCCCTTGGTGCGCGAGCAGCGCGCACGCCTGGCGGCGCTTGTCGAGGAGCAGCGTGTCTCCGCGCCGGCATCCCCCACCCACGCGGCGTCCGGCCCGCGACCGGCCGCCCAGCCAGCGGCCTCTCCGATGTACTATGGCAGGGTGGCGCCCGAGGATGTCGCCATAAGCGAGCGCCTCCGCTCCCAGGAGTCCAACCGCGCGCTGATCATCGCGCGCCAGCATGCGATCCAGCCCTTCCGTGACAATCCCCCGGGGTATTTCCGGGTGCTGCTTTCGGCCGCGGCAAACCCAACGCAATTGCAGAGGAACCGGCTCCAGATTGCGCTCTTCGCCTGTGCGGGCGCCCTCGTGGGTTTCTTCGGCTCGGCCGCCCAGATACTGCTGGGGGATATCTTCGACAACCGGATCAGGACCCGGGTCGACGTGCGCCGCATCACCGGCCTCCCACTCCTCGCGACCCTGGGCGACCTGAAGAAGATGTCGGCCGCAAGCCAGGAACAGTGGGCTTTCCGGACGTGGACGGCGCTCCAGGGCAAGATAGGCGCCTCACCGAATCTCGGCTTGGTCTGCGGTATAACCTCCGCGAACAGCGGTGAGGGGCGCTCGACTTGGATCGGCCTGCTGTCGCGCGCCGCCCGGAGCTGCGGATTCCGCGTGCTAACGATCATTGCACAGCCGTCCAAGGAACTGTCGGAGGAGCTTGCGCGCCTCGAGGGGCGCCCGGCGTCCGGCAACGGCAAGCACGCGGCCCTCCCCAATGGGGACGACATGTCGGTCCCGGCGCACATCGTGAAGCAGCTCACCAGCGAGGAATGCCCGCCGGTCGTCAGCATCCCCCTTCCCGGCTGGATCTGGAACCTGGAGCGGCGAAAGCAGTGGCGCGGCGCCTTTGAGGCGTGGTGCGCGATCGACCATGTCGTCATCCTCGTGGAGCTTCCGCCTGCCTCGGTCGCCGAGACGGTGCTTCTTGCCGAGACGATCCCGAACCTCATCTGGCTGGTTGACAGCAACAAGACGGACTCCACCGAGACGCTTGTCGACCTGAAGACGCTCCGGGATGCGAGCTGCAACCTCGTGGGCGCCGTGTTCAACCGGGAGAGGGCGACGCCGACAAGGAGCCACTTCAGCCGTTGGCTTGGGTGCGCGTCCGTGGGGCTGATGCTCGCTCTGGGCCTTGCGGCTCCGGTCGCCCGCGCGGCGGCCGAGGCGCCGGCCGCCTTTTCGGTCGCCAGTCCCGTGGAGCGCGCCGAGTGGCAGCAGCACCTGACCCTCGGGGCGGGAGACGTGCTCAGCTTCCACCTCTACGGCTTCCCGGAGCTCACTCGCGAGAACGTCCCCATCGCGCCGGATGGAAGGATATCATACCTCGAGGCCGAGAACATCGTCGCCGCCGGCGCGACCGTGGATGAGCTCCGCGAGCGGATCAACGCCGACCTCGGAAGGTTTCGCAGGTCCCCTCAGGCATATGTCACTCCCGTCGCCTTTCACAGCAAGCGCTACTTCGTCCTGGGGACGGTGGAGCAAAAGGGCGTCTTCTATCTCGACCGCCCGATCACGGTGATCGAGGCAGTCGCGCGCGCGCACGGCTTCGCGACCGGAATATCCGAGGGGGACACGGTCAATACGACTGACTTTTCCAGGAGCTTCCTCTCAAGGGGCGGCCACCGCGTGCCGGTCGACTTCGAGCGCCTCTTCATGCATGGCGACCTTTCCCAGAACGTCGCGCTCGAGCCGAACGACTACCTCTATTTCCCGGCATCCAACGCGGGCGAGATCTACGTCCTCGGCGAGGTGGGGCTGCCGGGACCGGTGGCCTTTGACTCCAACTCGAGCGCCCTCTCGGCGATTGTCTCGCGGGGCGGGTTCACCGAGCGGGCATGGAAGGCACACGTGCTCGTGGTCCGCGGCTCCCTGGACCACCCGGTCGCCTTTACCGTCGACATTGCCGGGGCGCTCACCGGTAGATCCCCCAACCTGGCCCTGCAGCCCGGGGACCTCGTGTATGTCTCGGACCGGCCCTGGATCAAGGCGGAGGAGCTGCTTGACCACGCCGCCACGGCGTTCGTGGCCTCGGCCGTCGTTACCTGGGCGGGTCTGAACGTCGGGCCCAACATCATCTCCAAGCCCTAGGCATGACACGCTCCCCCCGCACCTCGCTCCTTCCCCTTATTGCGTCGGGACTGGCGCTTTTCTCAGGCTGTCAGAGCAATTCGCTTCCGGTCGCAAGGCAGGGAATCCCGGATCCGGTCGCCGCGGAACTGAATGTGTTCCCCGCGCAACCGCTGGATCCCGCCATGCTGCGGCCCTCGGACTCGGTCTTCCATCTCGGTCCAGGCGACACGATGGAGATCGAGGTGATAGGCGACTCGGCCAACAGGACCTCCCTGACGGTCGGGCCCGACGGAAAGGTATATTACAACATACTGCCGGGCGTCGATGTCTGGGGTCTGACGCTACCCGAGGCCGCCGACCGGATCGGGGAGGAGCTCAGGAAATTTGTCCGCGAGAAGCCGGCTGTCTCGCTTGTATTGAAGAGCGTCGCGAGCAGGCAGATCTGGGTGCTCGGCCGCCTGAACAGCCCGGGGGTCTACGCCCTGGGGGGCCCCACCTCGATTCTGGACGTCGTCGTCGAGGCTGGCGGCGTGGCGGTGAACACACCGGTGGGCGGCGTGTCCTCCGATGATGCGGACCTGTCCCGAAGTTTCCTCATCCGAAAGGGCCATATTGTCCCCGTCGACTTCCAGAGGCTGCTCCATGAGGGCGACGCCTCACAGAATGTCTATCTCGAGCCCGATGACTTCATCTATGTTCCCCCGCTGCGAAGCGCGCAGGTCCACGTGCTGGGCGCCGTGCTCCAACCCCGCTCCGAGAGGATGACCGGGTCGCTGACCGTGATCCAGGCGATAGCCATGGCCGGCGGCACGGTACCCGATGCCTGCCTTCCCAACGTCGCCATCCTCCGGGGCTCGTTGGCGCATCCGCAGATCGCGATCGTGGCCGTGAACCAGGTACTCGGCGGCAAGGCTCCCGACGTGAGGCTCGAGCCCGGCGACATCGTCTATGTTCCCTACACGCCCGAGCGGGTGCTGCTGCGCTACGTCAATCTGATCCTCGACACCTTCGTCCGCACGGTCGGTGTCAACGAGGGGGCCTATGCGATATCCAGCAAGTCCAGGCCGGTCTCGGTTGGCGTGAATCTTTCGCCGTAGGGCCCCGGTTGCGCCTTTGCGCGCCGCGTCACGGACCGTCTCCGTGTCAGACTAACACCGACAGGGATTGTAGCCGGCGTCCTACGCGGGCAATGGCCAGCATCTGACTCCACAATCAGACGGAGACGGCTACAAGGCCAACTGAAGACCCGGCATACTAGCGGGTCTAATGAAGAGACCCCCATCAGGAACAACCTTTGCCGCATCCCTTATCTGCCTCCTGACAGCCATTGCATCCCCAGGTTCGGCCGTGGCGGGCCCTTCCGCTGCAATTCCTTCGGTCGGCGTGGTCTCCAGCGTCCCAACCACCTCCATCGGAGGCTCGACTGCCGCCCTGCTCGTGTTCTCCCGCACCGGTGGCACCGCAGGAAGCCTCACCGTCAACTATTTGCTCGGGGGTCGCGCGGTGAAATGGACCGACTACTACCGACTCCCCCAGGGGGACATGCCCGTCTCCGTGACGATTCCGGACGGCGCCGCGTCGACGACGCTCTCCATCACGGCGAAGGGAAACACCACCGGGGCCAGCCCCGAGACGGCNNGCCACAATCACGATCACCGCCCCGAGCGCACCCCAGCCGGCTCCGATCGTCGTGGCTCCCTTGAAGGCTGCCCCCACGCCTCCCTCCCCAACGGTTGCGCTGCCCCCCGCCGCGTCGGCTGGCACGCCGGCCGAGAGCGAGATGGACGACACCAACCTCGTCCTGCCGCAGGTGGGCGACCACGCGCTTCGGGTCCTCGCTCCAACCCTCCTCGAACTGCGCCACGTCAACACGAAGGCTCCCGACCCGGCCGTCGTCTCCAACTGGAACTTCGTCGACCAGAACGGCCTGTCCACCGCCCCCTCTGCGTCCCGGTTCTCGGTGTCGGTCGGAGGGGAGCCGGTCGCGGTGACCGCAGTCGGCTTCAGGCGCCGGGTTCTCTCCGCACCCCTCAAAACCTATGACCTGCGGATCGACAATGCGCTCTACCTGCAGCTCGCGAGCCCTGTCGCCGACGGCCAGTCGGTCGAGGTCACGAACCCTGACGGGCAGATCTGGTCGGCAACCGAGATCTTCGCTGTCACGGCGGATCCGCTCCGTTACAGCCCGGCGATCCACGTGAACCAGGAAGGCTACGTCCCCAGCTTCCCGAAGAAGGCGATGATCGGCTACTACCTCGGCGACATGGGCGAGATGCCCATAGCGGCCGCGGGATTCAGCATCATCGACGTGAACACGGACTCGGTTGTGTTCCAGGGCACTCTCACCCAGCAGCGGGACATCGGATACCAGACGACCCCCCTTCCCTACCAGCAGGTCTACGTCGCCGACTTCAGCGGCCTCACGACGCCGGGGGAGTACCAGATCAAGATCACGGGCATGGGCACGTCGCTCCCTTTCCTCATCAATGACGGAATAGCAATGGGCTTCGCCCGGACGTACGCGCTGGGACTCTATGGGCAGCGCAGCGGGGCCGCCGCGACTCTTCCCTTCACGCGGTTCACCCATGCCGCGGACCACACCGCGCCGGCCCAGGTCCCCTCAAACGACTCCGACCCGCAGTTCTCCTTCACCTGGAAGACAATTGCGGGCTACGCGAGCACCGTGAACACCAACAACCCGGCCCAAGTGGCGCCGGCGTTGACGAGCGAGGCAAGCTCGCTCTACCCCTTCGTGAAGTCGGGTACCGTCGATGTCGCAGGCGGCCATTGGGACGCGGGCGACTACAGCAAATACACCGAAAACAGCGCCGAATTGGTGCATTACCTGGTCTTCACCGTCGACTCGATCGCCGGCGTACAGAACATGGACAACCTGGGCATCCCGGAGAGCGGGGACGGGATCCCGGATGTCCTGCAGGAGGCCAAGTGGGAGGCCGACTTCCTATCAAAGATGCAGGACTCCGACGGGGGCTTCTACTTCCTGGCCTACCCCAAGAGCCACGAGTACGAGTCCAACGCCCTGCCTGAGAATGGCGAGTCGCAGGTGGTCTGGCCGAAGAACACCTCCGTCACGGCCGCCTCCGTCGCGGCCCTTGCCGAGGCGGGATCGTCGCCCGCCATGAAGAGGTACTATCCCCAGGCGGCGACGAAGTACCTGCAGTCGGCCCAGCTCGGCTGGCAGTTCCTGACGAGCGCCATCGCCAAGTACGGCAAGGCGGGCGCCTACCAGAAGATCACCTTCTACAGCGACGACTGGACCCACGACGACGAGCTGGCGTGGGCGGCGGCCGCGATGTTCGCGGCCACCGGGGACTCGCAGTACCAGTCCAAGCTCCTCGAGTGGTTCCCCAATCCGGCTGATTCCTCGACGTTCCGCTGGGGCTGGTGGCGGATGTCCCAGGGCTGGGGCAACGCGATCCGCACCTACGCGTTTGCGGCGCGAAGCGGCCGCCTGCCGCAGGGCGCACTCAACGCGGCCTTTCTCGCGGCCTGCGAGGGGCAGGTCGTGGCCGCGGGCGACGACGCCGTGACGTGGTCCCACGACAACGCCTACGCCAGCCCCTTCCCCACGGCCACCAAGGCCGTCAACGGGGGGGGATGGTACTTCTCCCTCGACCAGGCCTCCGACATGGCGGTCGCCTACCAGATCAACCCCAAGCCCGCGTATGTCGACGCCCTGGTCGGGGCAATGAACTATGAGGGAGGTTCCAACCCCGTGAACGTGACCTTCCTCACGGGCCTCGGGCTCAAGCGGCAGCATGAGAACGTGAGCCAGTACGCCCAGAACTCCCGCCGGATCCTCCCGCCCACCGGAATCCCCCTGGGCCAGGTCACCGCTGGGTTTGAATACCTGCCCGGCTATGGCTCGGAGCTTTCCGGGCTCTCCTATCCCACCGACAGCGGCTCGAAGAACTCCTATCCCTACTATGACCGGTGGAGCGACGCCTTCAATGTGACGCAGGAGTTCATCACGGTGAACCAGGCCCGCGGATTCCTGGCCACGGCATTCCTCGCGAGCCTCACCTCTTCCTCCGCAGGGGCCTGGACAGCGCCCGCGGCGACCATCGTCGTGCCAAGCACGATCGCCCCCCTGAACACGCCGCTCGTGCTCAGCGTCAGCGTGCCCGGCCTCGACCTGACCGGAGCACGGGTCGTCTGGGAGGCGCGCGACCAGCAGGCCGCGTTTGGATCCACCTTCACGGTCACGCCGGTCAACAACGGCGACCAGTGGGTGGAGGTCGAGATCGAGTGGCCGGACGGGCGGCGCGCGTTCGCGGCGAGCGACTTCCAGGCCAACAGCCCGAACCAGGTCTGGATTGACGACGCCCTGCCCGCCGGCGCGGCCGTCGGCTCCGATGGCGGCGAAAACTGGACCTGGGGGGCGGCCAATCCGGCGCCCGAGTCGGGAGGCCTCGCCGCACGAACCGTTTCCGCCGCGGGCCTGCACGAGCAGTGGTTCACGGGCGCGACGGGAACCATGCAGGTCAACGCCGGCGACACCCTGTACGCATGGGTCTTCCTCGACAGCGCCCACCCGCCTTCCGAGATCATGCTTGGGTGGAACGACGGCTCATCCTGGGAGCACCGCGCCTACTGGGGCGCGAACGACGTCACCTACGGCACCAACGGGACCGCGGGACGATTCTATGCCGGCCCGCTTCCCGCGACGGGTATCTGGGTGAAGCTGTCGGTCCCCGCCAGTTCGGTGGGCCTCAGCGGATCCCTGGTTAGCGGCATGGACTTCGCCCTCTTCGACGGGAGCGTCACCTGGGATGCGATCGGACGTTCCTCGGCGGGGCCGTGATCTGCCCTCTACGAATATCTTCCAAAGATACGGTTCCGAGATGCACACCTGTCCATGCTGGGTGACGATGTACCTACCGGACCGTATCCCCTTTTCCAACGCCGGCGCGCCGGGACCAGGGGTGAGCACCCCATGGCTCCCCATGTCCCCTTCAGGTAGAATGATACCTCGTGCCGAAGCGCCATCAGATTGCCTTTGGCCTCTTGTGGCTCCTCTCGCTCACGCCCGGACTTCGCGCGCAATGCCGGGCGGACGCCGACGCCGAGGCGCTTAGACTGCCCGTTGTGGGCGAGTGCTCGCTCCGGATCCTTTCGCCGTCCCTCCTCGAATTCACGCAGATCTCGGCAAGCGCGAAGGGCACGCCGCTGGTCCCACGGTTTGAGGTCGCCGTCGGCGGCAACCCGGCCGCGATCGCCGCGGTCGGGTCCAAGCGCCGGGTCGTCTATGCGCCCCTCGCAAGGCGGGACCTGAGGATCGCAACCCAGTTCTATATCCGGGTTGCCCAGGACATCGACCTGCACGACGCCGGAAAGCTCGTCGAGGTGCGCGTCGCGGGACGGGCGGACGGGGAAACCCCCGTCGCCGCCACAGCCGCATGCGATCCCCTGCGCTACAGCCCCGCGATCCACGTCAACCAGGAGGGGTACGTCCCATCGATGCAGAAGCTGGCCATGGTCGGATACTACCTTGGCGACATGGGCGAGATGGACATTCCGTCGTCGCCGGGATTCGAGCTCGTCGACGCGAGGAGCGGGAAGGTCGTGTATTCGGGCGGCCTTGCCCCCCGCCGTGACTCGGGATACCGCACGAAGCCGGCACCCTACCAGAAGGTCCTCGCCGCGGACTTCAGCGACTTCAGGATCCCTGGCGAGTACCGGCTGTCGGTCGCCGGCCTCGGGGCATCGTCTCCCTTCCTCATCAACGAAGGAATCGCCATGGGTTTTGCCCGCACATATGCTCTCGGACTCTACGAGCAGCGCTGCGGGGCGGATATCGACCTGCCGTTCACCCGGTTTGTCCACGGGAAGTGCCACGTGGCTCCCGCGCAGGTCCCGGTCCAGTCGGATCCCCAATTTGCCTTCACCTGGGCGACCATCTCCGGTTATGCGGGCGCCGCCAACCCGGACAACCCACCCCAGGCGGCGCCTCCGCTCACGAGCGAGGCCAGCCAGCTCTATCCGTTCATGAGACGGGGCCCCATCGATGTCACCGGGGGCCATCACGATGCTGGCGACTACAGCCGCTACACGATTAACAGCGCCGAGCTCATCCACTATCTCGTCTTCGCCGCGGACTCGGTCCCCGGCATCGCCGGCCTCGACAACCTCGGGATCCCGGAGAGCGGCGACGGCATCAGCGACCTGCTCCAGGAGGCGAAATGGGAATCGGACTACATCGCCAAGCTCCAGGATACCGACGGCGGATTCTATTTCCTGGTCTACCCGAGGGACCGAGAATACGAGTCAAACGTGCTGCCCGAGCGCGGCGACCCCCAGGTCGTGTGGCCCAAGAACACGGCTGCGACCGCGGCCGCCGTCGCAGCCCTCGCGCAGTGCGCCTCCTCCCCCGAGTTCAAGCGCCACTTTCCGGACGCGGCCGCCCAATACCTCAGTCAGGCGCGGCTGGGCTGGCAGTTCCTGATGAACGCCATCGCCAAGTACGGCAAGGCGGGCGCCTACAAGAAGATCACCTTCTACGGCGACCGGTACACGCACGACGACGAGCTTGCATGGGCGGCGTGCGAGCTCTTCCTGGCCACAGGCGACGAGCAGTTCCAGCAGCGCCTGCTCGAATGGTTCCCCAATCCGGCCAGACGGGCGACATTCCGCTGGGGCTGGGGGCGGATGTCCGAGGGCTGGGGAAACGCGATCCGGAGCTACTCCTTCGCCGCGCGCAGCGGCAGGCTCCCGCAGGGTGCGCTCAATGCCCGCTACCTCGAGCTCTGCGAGCGCCAGGTTGTCGCGGCCGCCGACGACGCGCTCAGCTGGTCGGAGAAGAACGCCTACGCCACGCCGTTCCCACCTGCCACAAAGGCGGTTAACGGGGCGGGCTGGTACTTCTCCCTCGACCAGGCATCCGACATGGCCGTCGCTTACGCCATCGACCCGAAGCCCGCCTACGTCAATGCCCTCGTCGGAGCGATGAACTTCGAGGGAGGCTGCAACCCCGTCAACATCACCTACCTTACCGGGCTCGGGCTCAGGCGCCAGCGCGAGGTCGTGGACCAGTACGCCCAGAACGACCGCAGGGCCCTGCCGCCCTCGGGGATACCCATCGGGAACCTCCAGGCGTCATTCCAGTTCATGCCCGGCTATTCCGGCGAACTCCGCGAGGCGACCTATCCGGACGACAACGCACCCCTGGGACCCTATCCGTTCTATGACCGATGGAGCGACGCCTTCAACGTCACCACCGAGTTCATAGCCGTCAACCAGGCGCGCGGCCTCCTCGCCGCAGCCTTCCTGGCCGTCCACACCCGCGTCGACAACCGGAAATGGACCTACGCCCCCGCCCGGATCATCGCCCCCGAGGGGACCGCGCAGCTCAACGCGCCAGTGACCGTCCGTCTCGAGGTGCCAGGAGAGGACCTTGCCCTCGCCCGGGTGGTCTGGGAGGCGCTCGACCAGGAGCCTGCATACGGCCCCTCGTACACCGTGTCGCCAAGGAGCAGCGGTCCTCAGTGGGTTGAGGCCGAGGTCGAGTGGCCCGATGGCCGCCGCGCCTTCGCAGCCGGGTCCTTCGCGGCGGACAGCCCCCTCGTGACCTGGGTGGGAGACGCCGTCCCCAGGGACGGCGTGGCCGCATCCACCGGCGGGGACGGCTGGAACTGGGTGGCATCCGACCCCGCACCTCACTCGGGCAGGCAATCCCACCAATCCAACACCGCGGCGGGCCTGCACCAGCATTCGTTCAACGGCGCGAGCTCCACCCTCGGGGTCGGGGTCGGCGACATCCTGTTCGCCTGGATCTACATCGATCCCGCCCATCCGCCCACGGAGGTCATGGTGGCATGGAACGATGGGGTGTCCTGGGAGCATCGCGCCTACTGGGGCGCCAACACCATCACCTACGGGACAAGCGGATCGGCCGGCCGCCACCCCGCGGGTGCGCTGCCCCACGGCGGCCGCTGGGTCCAGCTTAGGGTGCCCGCGCGCTCGGTCGGCCTCGAGGGCGCCAATCTGTGCGGCATGGGCTTCGCGCTCGTGGACGGTCGGGCCACATGGGGGCCGTCGGGCAGAACCCGCTAACAGGGAGCAGGCTCGCCAAGCGCCGCCTTTGCAGAGCCATCGGCGCCGGGCTGGAAGAGGGGGTCGTTCATGTCCTCCTCCACGCCTCTTATCCTCCCGGTGCTTTCCACTGCCCCGTGAGCGATCGCATATCGGGTCAGGCCGGCGACATCGTGGATGTTCAGCTTGTCCATCAGCTGCTGGCGGTGCTTTTCGACGGTCTTGATGCTGAGGTTCAGCGTGGCCGCGATCTGCTTGTTCACGTGGCCCTCGGCCACCATCTGCAGCACCTCCCGCTCGCGGCTGGTCAGATGCTCGTTTCCCCGGCCGACGAGCCGTCCCTTTACATAGGACTCGCGGTAAAGGTCGAGGAGGCGCTTCAGGATCGACGGGCTGAAGTACGCGTTTCCCTTGGCTATCTCGCGTACGGCCTTGATGAGCTCGCTGGCCGCGGTCTGCTTGATGAGGTATCCGGACGCACCCGCCTCGGTGAGTTGATGGACGTATTCGTCGTCGGCGTAGGACGAGAGGATCAGCACCTTGGTGGGGATGCCCTCGGCGACTATCTGGCTGGTCGCCTCGAGGCCGTTGAGCATCGGCATCGCTATGTCCATCACGACGACGTCGGGACAGAGTTCTTGCGCCATCTTGACGGCCTGCCGGCCGTTGCCCGCCTCGCCCACAACCTCGATGTCGGGTTCCGCCGACAGCAGCGACCGAAGGCCCTGCCTGACCACCACGTGGTCCTCAGCGAGCAACACAGATATTTTCTTCATATAGGCAGGGTCTTGGGATTGGGGTTGACGGAGCCGGAGAGTGACCATTGCGCCCTCCAACCGGGCGCGCCGCGGACTTGGAATGCGCCTGGAGGGGGAGGCTTACGCTTACGCGTGTGCCCTCGCCAGCCACGGACCTGATGGAGAACACCCCTTTCACGAGGCGAACACGCTCCTGCATCCCAAGAAGGCCTAGGCGGCCATTGGCTTTCCCGGACAGGTGTTCATCGACCTCGAAGGAGCAGCCGTCGTCCACCACCTCCATCGAGATGGAGTCGCCCGTCGAGGTGAACTCGATCTTCGCACACGTCGCGCGGGCGTGCTTGTAGACGTTGTTCAGCGCTTCCTGGGCCACGCGGAAGAGAACCTCCGCACGACCCTCGTCCAATAGGGCCAGATGGGAGTGGGAAATCAGCTCCGTTCTGATTCCGGTTCGCCTTGCGAACGCAAGATTGTGGGCCCTGAGCGCGGACTGAAGGCCGAGGTGGTCGAGCATTGCAGGGCGAAGCTCGCGCGCGAAGCGGTGGACGGTCTCCATCGTCCTCTCAAGAAGCTGCTCGGCCTCGGCCACATTGCGCTGGAAGGAAGGATCCGCGGCGGCCTGCTTCTTCAGCATGGCGATGGAGACGTTTATCGCCGTAAGCGCCTGGCCTATCTCGTCGTGGAGCTCGCGACTTATGCGCTTTCGCTCCTCCTCCTGCGCCGTGAGCACCTGTGCGGAGAGGTCGCGAAGGTCCGCCTCCATCGCGCGGGCCTCCTGGTAGAGCTCGAAATAGTGATCCTTGCTCGCCTGCATCGCTGCTTCGGCCCTCCTGCGCTCGGCAATCTCCTCCTCGAGCTCGGCATTTCGCACCGCAAGCTCCTCGATGTACTCCATCCGGGACATTGACTGACGCTCTCTTCCTCCGTCGGGATCTCCCTCTGTGACCCCGAAGGGCGAAAGGACCTCGATGAGAAATGAGTCGAGGGCCGACGCTAGCCCCGGCGGGAATGCCGGCTGCCCCTCCGGCAGAACTCGCTCGGCTAGCGCCTGGTGATGCAGGCGGATCATGTCAAAGGCCTCCAGGCCCCCATCCATGGCCGCCCTACCCAGGCCAAAGGCCTGCTTGAGGGTCTCCCTGGTGGGCTGGGAGAGGTGCTCCTCGAGGCCCTCCTGGTAGGTTAGAGGAAGGCTCACTGGGGCGCCCATCATCTCGAAACCGAAAATGTCGATGAAAGGCTCCATTGGGGTGGTTGGTGTCCCGTGGACCGCTCCTGTTCCCCCCCCGAAGGTAGGTGAATGGGGTCCAGGTCTGGGGTGTTCACCCCACCGCCATTGTTCGTTGCCGGAGAGTCCACGGTATTCGGCTATTTCCGCACCAACATCCATATCCATTCCTGACATTCAAATGGCGATGCGCCTGCTTTATATTCACGAGAGAATCGGGGCTCTGGGCGGAGCCGAGGTCAATTTGCTGTTGACGGCGCGCGCGCTTCGCCAGCGGGGACATTCGGTCGGATTGGCGCACGGAGGAAGCGGAAGCGGCGAGGCGGAATGGAGCGAGGTGTTCTCTAGCCGAACAGCGCTCGGCGAAGCCGCCTTGGTCATGCCTGAGGCGCTGGAGCAGGCGCTTGAGGAATTTGATCCGGACATAGTCGTGCTGAACAAATTCTCGAACCCCCAGGTGTTGGATGCCCTGGCAGCCTGCCACAGGCCGGTTGTCCGGATGGTCCACGACCACGACCTCTACTGCATGCGCAGCTACAAGTACCACTACTTCAGCCGCCGGATCTGCACCCGGGCGGCATCCGCCTACTGCGTCTTCCCGTGCGGGGCCTCCATCGGGCGCAATCACGGATCTGGTTTTCCGCTCCGGTGGGTCAGCTACACAGCCAAACTGAGGGAAATCGCGGCAAACAAGAGATTCTACCGCATGGTCGTAGCCACCAACTACATGAAGCAGGAGCTTCTTCGCAACGGCTTCCCGCCCATCCAGATCGAGACGCATGCACCGGTCCCGCTACCGACCAAATCCCTTGAGGATCCGTCGTTCGGTCCGCGAAACCTCATTGTATACTCGGGCCAGATAATCAGGGGGAAGGGCGTCGACGTCCTGCTCGAAGCGCTCGCCCGGGTGAAGGCGCCCTTCGAGTGCGTCATCCTCGGCGACGGCAGCCAGAGGGCCGAATGCGAGCGCCTGAGCGGGCGCCTCGGACTGGCCGGCAAGGTCCAATTCAAGGGATTTGTCCCCCAGCCCCAGGTAGCGGCGCACTACGGCGACGCCTCGCTCGCCGTGATGAGCTCGCTTTGGCCGGAGCCTTTCGGGGCCGCAGGCCTTGAGGCCATGAGATGCGGACTGCCCGTCGTCGCCTTCGACGCGGGAGGCATCCGCGAATGGCTGCTGGACGGAGTGAACGGTTTCCTGGTGCCGTGGATGGACCGCGACGCGTTCGCGGCGAAGGTGGATACCCTTCTCATCGACAAGTCGCTCGCCCGCAGCCTCGGGCAGAGCGGCCGACGGCTGGCCGAGGAACGCTTCAATTTCAATGCCTACATCGACGGCCTTGAGGGCCTATTCACACGCGCGGCGAACACAGCTCCGTCCGCGAACCCAGCAACCAGGGAGACCGTTTCATGACAACAAGGATTCCCAGCCGCATTAGCCCCGAACTCATGGGGCATTTCGCCACATTCGAAAGCCGCCGCGGACTGCTCCGCCTGAATCTCGGGTTTTCCCTCAGGCGCCTCACATGGAGATGGGTTATGGCCAGTGCCGATGCCTCCAAGCGGATCGTCGACGTCCTCGGAAGCCTTGCTGCCCTGATGGTCATCGGCCTGCCCCTTATCTTCATAGGCGCCCTTGTCCGCCTGGATGGCGGACCGGTCATCTTCGCCCAGACGCGGGTCGGCCGTCACGGCCGCGAATTCAAGATGTTTAAGTTTAGGTCCATGCGCCCGAACGCGGAGAAATACCTCGCCGGACTTCTTGCGGCCAATCAGCACGGGAATGGCGTGACCTTTAAGATCAAGAATGACCCGCGAGTAACGGTTGTGGGCCATTGGCTCCGCAGGTTCTCCCTCGATGAACTACCCCAGTTCGTCAACGTCCTGCGGGGTGAGATGTCGCTGGTGGGCCCGCGGCCGCCCGTTCCGCGCGAGGTGGCGCAGTATTCCCTCGCCGACCGCAGGCGCCTCGCCGTCAAGCCGGGACTAACCTGCGTCTGGCAGATCAGCGGCAGGGCGGAAATTGATTTTCCGGGGCAGGTTCGCCTCGACGTGAACTATATCGAGAGCCAGAGCCTGGGCCAGGACCTTCGAATCCTTGCGAAGACGCCGCGGGCGGTGGTCTTCGGCTCGGGCGCATATTGATGAATGCGCTGCTTATTTGCCCCTCGAACCGGCCCGCGGTTCCGCATCTGGCGGCATTGGGACCGCTTGCGACGTTGCCGATTCTTGGCGACAGCCTCGCCGCCCACTGGATTGAGCACCTCACGGCCCAAGGTGCTCGAGAAATCCAAATAGTCGTCGTCGACGGTGCGGATCAAGTCCGTGCATCAGTAGGTAACGGTGCGCGCTGGGGTGTCCGAATCGACGTTACCGCGTCGAACATCGAGCCGACGCGGGAAGAGGCCGCGGACCGATATCGGCCCGCGGGCCCGGACGGATGGCTCAAGGCGCCCCATGACATTGTCACCATGTCCCACCTTCCCGGCTGCGCCGAGATGCCCCTTTTCGAGAGCTATGCATGCTGGTTCGCAGCCATGGTCGCATGGATTCCTCGGGCCCTGACCCCCGCCCGCATTCGCGTCGCGGAAAAGCGTCCCGGTGTCTGGATCGGCAGCCGCGCAAGGGTCTCCCCGCTGGCTCATTTGATCGCACCGTGCTGGATTGGCGACCAGGCGTCCGTGGGGGAAGGGGCCGTCGTCGGACCAGGCGCCATCCTGGAGGATCGCGCCGTCGTCGGCAACAGGGCCCTGGTCGCCCAGAGTTGGGTAGGACCCGACACGTTTGTGGGCCCGATGACCTCCGTGGCCTATTCGCTCGCGTGGGGCAGCACCCTGACCGACTGGAGAACGGACTCCTCGCTCCACGTGCCAGACCCATTCCTCATGAGCTCCCTTGCGGCGAGCCAATCGCCGAACACAACGGACCGATTTGGCCGGGCAATTGGCGCCCATTCGAGCTCGGAGTCGCAGATAGACCTGATCCAGGCCCTGCGCACCCCCCTTGGCAGGGCCTCCAACATCAAGCTTCCTGGGTAATCATCGGACCCGCCGCCATGAAAATTGAAAACCAAGCCGACTGCCTTTGCGTCTCCGAATTCCAGGAATTGACCGCGGTCAACGCCGCCTCTTTTCGCGACGGCGTTCAATTCGCGCTCGCAGGTTCCCCTTCCGTGATCGAGATCAACCTCTCACAGACGCGATTCATGGATAGCAGCGGACTGGGCGCGCTCTTTGCGCTTTACCGCGCGACCGCGCAACGCAAGGACGTGGTCCTGCGCCTTCTCAATCCCACGCCGGAGATCCAGCAATTGCTGGAACTGACCCAGATGCAGCAGCTCTTCGAAATCGTCAGGCGATAGTCCCATGGGCGCCCCCTCGCTGGAACCGGCCAGGCCCGCAACACTTAGGCTCTCCTTTGCCCCCGATCTAACCTCCGCTCGCGAGGTTTCAGTGGCGATACGCAAGTTCCTTGCCGAGCAAGGTGTTGCGGAGAAGGAGCTCTTCTCCTATGAGTTGTGCATTGCCGAGGCGAGCAACAACGCGGTCGAGTACGCCGAGGGGCCGTGCCGGAACCTGCGGCCGATCGCCGAGGCTCTCTTCACTCCCTCCCAAATCGAATTGCGGGTGACCGATCACACCGCCGGGTTCGCGCTGCCCGAGAAGATCCCTCCGCCACCTCCCATGACCGACCGGGGTCGCGGCCTGTTCCTCATCCAGTCTGTAATGGACGAGGTCCGGTACCTTCGCGGGACGAATGAGAACATCCTTGTCATGCGCAAGAAGCGCAGGGCCGTTCGGACTCCCGCAGTTCCCAGCGTCGTCGGGACCGTCGACCCGCTTTCCTACGAGAAATGCAAGCGGGAGCTCGCGGAGTCCGTCATCCAGATGGCCAAGATGGCGGACGAGCTTCTGCTGCGCTCGGAGACGCTGTCCTCGGTCTTCCGCTGCTGCGCCGAGCTGGGCAGCCTGGGCAAGATATCCGAGGGCTTCGAGGGGAGGCTTCTGGTCGACCTGCTCCACCTCACGTCCGCCGACTGGTATGTCCTTCGCATGCTCTCCCCGGACAGGCGGAAGCTGTTGGTTGCCGCCGCCTCCGAGCCGGACCTGTTGTCCGTCCCGATCGAGCTCCCCACCGTCGGCAAACCACCCGCGGGAATAGAGGCCGCGGTTGCGACCAGCCGCACGGCCGTCAGGTTTGACAACCGGGAGAGCACCGACCAGTCCGAGCCGCTCCGAGCCGTCGGTCCCGAGGGCGCCGGGCTTGTCTGCCCCCTCTGTTTCGGCGACACGCTTGTCGGAACAATCGCAGTGGGCCGGCGCAACGGGGACTTTCCCCTGGGACGGCTTCAGGACGAGGTGATCCGCACCTTCGCGGAATTCCTGTCGATCCAGACGCTCAACCTAAGCCGCCAGAAGGAGGAGGTCCACAACCGCGTTGTCGCGCGCGAGCTCGAGATCGCCCAGGACATCCAACACCTGCTGCTGCCTCGCACGCTGCCCCAACTGCCGGGATTCAGCCTCGCCGGAGGATGGCAGAGCGCCCGCGAGGTCGGCGGCGATTTCTACGATGCCATCGCCCTGGATGGCCAGAGGCTCCTGCTGATGATCGCGGATGTCATGGGAAAGGGTGTTCCCGCGGCGCTCTTTGCCACGACCATGCGGGGGCTCCTGCGTGGCCTGGCGTCCCGAAGTTCCGATCCGTCCCAGCTTCTGAGCGGCCTTAACCGGCTCCTATACAAGGAGCTCTCGTCGGTCGCCATGTTCATAACGGCGCAGGTGGTCCTAGTGGACCTGAAGACCCGAAACCTCACCGCCGCAAGCGCGGGTCACTGTCCGCTGCTCTACGTGCCACGCGGCCGGCGGTCTGTAACAAGCCTGCCCATTCGGGGACTTCCGCTGGGGGTATTGCCGGACACCCAGTATCCCCATGTCACCGCCCGCCTGGGCTCACCCGCCGCCCTTCTCTTGTACACAGACGGCCTTACCGACACGCGAAACCTCTCGGGCAGGGCCTACGGCCAGAGCCGGCTGACGTCCTGGCTGCGGTCCCAGGTTGCCCCGGGCCGCAACGCGACCGAGCTCAGGGACCGCCTGGCGACGGAACTCAACCGGTTTCGCGGGGATGCCCTGATGGACGACGACCAGGCTTTCCTCCTCATGACCGAAGAAAGCGCATCTCCGGCCCGCAAGACTCCCGCGGCCACCCGCCGGATCCGCCTTAAGCGCGGCTCATTTCTGTTTCCATCGATCGCATGAGAGGATCCGCACCATGAAACCCTTCCTCCCTCTCTTCGTATTTGTTGATGCGTGCGGCTGGGAAATCATCAAGGACCACCCATTCGCCCGCCGCCACGCCCCCGAGCGCCGCAAGCTCAGGTCCGTATTCGGCTACAGCTCGGCTTGCATACCCTCGATCCTATCGGGGCGCTGGCCAGTCGAACACCGAAATTGGTGCTACTTTGTCTATGATCCCAAGAATTCCCCGTTTCGGGCCCTCCGGCACCTCCGATGGCTCCCGAGGGCGCTGACCAGCAGGCGCTTCTTCCGGCACCGACTTTCCCGCCTCCTAAAGGTTCACCTGAAATTCCGCGGGTACTTCGACCTCTACAACATCCCCTTCGAGTATATCTCGATGTTCGATTTTTCGGAGAAGAAGAATCCATTGCAGCCCGAGGGATTGAATTGTGGACCGAATATCTTCGATCACCTGAAGGAGCGCGGGATCGCATGGCACGTGAGCGACCCGAAACTGAGCGAACGCAAGAACCTCGACGGCCTCCTAGCCGACATTCGGACCGAGGCGATTGATTTCGGGTTTCTGTACTGGCCTGATCTGGACGGGGTTCTCCACCGGGTCGGCAACAAGTCGCCAGAGGTCCCGGCCAAGCTCAGTGCTTACGAACCATGGCTTGACGAGCTCATGGCTTGCGCCCACGAGCACTACGAAGAGGTCCAGCTAACCATCTTCAGCGACCACGGCATGGCCAATTGCGACGTGCTCCTCGATCTTCGGGCACGCCTTGAGCCCCTCGGCCTGAGGATGGGAAAGGACTACGCGGTAGTCTATGACTCCACGATGGCCAGGTTCTGGTTCTTTGAAGAACGGGCGCGCAAGCTAGTCACGGAAAGCCTGCTTGGCGTTCCCCAGGGACGCATCCTCTCAGACGTCGAATTAGAGGAGCTCGGCGCGCTATTTCCCGACCGCTACTTCGGTGAGCTGATATTCCTGGTCGAGGAGGGAGTGCTTATTGTACCAAGTCACATGGGTGAGCGCCCCATACGCGCCATGCATGGCTACCACCCCGACGCGAGTCACAGCTATGCGAGCTTGCTCACCAACTATTCCGATGTCCCCGCGGAGGTCACGGCGATACCGCATACCTACAACCTGATGACCGCCCAGGCCGAGCGGGCCGCGAGGCTCAATCGGGGAGCCGTGCCGGCGGTCAGTTGACAGGGACTCCGCCGCTGGCGACTGCCCCAAATGTGACAACGCGGATATCCTTGCGGCTTGATAGCCAATCGGCGACCTCGTGCATGACACCGATCAGCTCGTCATCCGGCACTCCAAGGGGATAGAATTCCCACCAGTGGGACACGAGGACGGTGAGTGAAGTGCTCTCAACGGCCCGCCTAACGGACTCCAACATTGTTCCGCGCGGTCGCTTGAACGAGAGCAGGCACCCGGGATGGCTAAGGAGGTGATGGCCACCGGCGCTCCAATGCCGGTGCCGGCGGAGCTTCTTCAACGCATATGATGCCCACCAGCGCACCGGCACCCTCCCGACCTCAAACCAACCCGACGATATGACGTCAAACCTGGCTGCGACCTCAATGAATGCGGCCGGTGAAAACCTATCGTAGGGCGCAACAAACGCCTCGACGCGCATCAGTCCCGCTTCGCCAAGCAGGCGAGCGCCCCAGTCAAGGCGACGGGCCAGCTCACAGCTGTCAGTTCCGCCAAATTCAAATATGTCATGATGGCAGCCATGCTGCGCGATGTGGTACCCCCTCTCCGACCGAATGTAGTCCACCAGACGCCGGTTCAAGCCTATTGGGGCGAGGGGAACATCGGGACCAATTCCGGAGGACAGATAGCCCTCGAGGAGGCCGTCGGCGGTCCGGACGTCCGTCCTCACCTCGGGAATCGTCGCCAAGCTGACCGCCATCCCACGGTCAAGGAACGGACGGTAGATGCGTTCCAAACACCCAGGCGGCGTGAACGCGCAGGTATCGTCATCCCTTAGTATTACGTAGTGCATTTTTCTGTTCCACGAGTTCCTCGTAGAGCTGTTTCATCTTCTCGGCCCGCAGCGACGTGTCGAAGTTGGCAACCACCTTGGCACGTCCCGCTCTTGCCCACCCCAGTGCAACCTCTGGTTGGGAGATCAACCGGCTTACCGCCACGTGGAACGTGGCCGGCCGCTCCAGATCGAAAAGCAATCCGTCCACGCCGTCTGCCACGAGCGCCAGCGCCCCCGAAGTGCGGCTTGAGACCACGGGGGTTCCCGCCGCCCATGCCTCGAGAATCACCAATCCAAAGGTCTCGGAAAGGGAGGGCAGCACCACCGCCCGCGCCTCCTGCAGAAGCCCGATCAGGCGGGGATCCCCAGACGGAAGTGCCCCCAGCATCTTCACGTGGTTCTGAAGTCCCTCGCGGGCGATTCGCGCCAGGAGCGCGTCCCCGTACTCCTGGTCGGTGAACGCGCCAACAAATGCCAAGACGATCTTCGGATGACGCCTTGCCAACTCAGCGGCCTCCGCGACGAGCCAACCCTGGTTCTTGACCTTATCAATGCGTCCTAACACGAGCAGCACCGACCGGCCCTCCAGCTCCGGAAATGCCATCCGGGCCGCGGCTCTGCAATCGCGGGAGAACAGGGCCGTCGGAACGCCATGAGTCTCAACCTGGACCCGCCGCCCCGGATGGTGTTCTTTGATCAATTCGGCTTCGCGCGGATTCAACACAATGATGGCATCCGCCTGGTTCATGAGGTTTCGAGCCCTTAGGACCATACCCAGTGGCCGGCCCCAGTCC
The DNA here is from genome assembly GCA_003151495.1 of Opitutaceae bacterium. GTDB lineage: Bacteria > Verrucomicrobiota > Verrucomicrobiia > Opitutales > Opitutaceae > Palsa-1447. The sequence continues at coordinate 40,145 of PLXR01000027.1, read as the reverse complement.
CACCCTCCTTCGTACGGTTTTCGAAGCGCCTTGCGTACCTCGGGCGGCAGGTCATACGCGCCTCCATGAATACTCAAGACGAACGGAAGCCCCCTGCAGCGCGCCACGACTCGCGCGATTGCGCCGAGCCGGCCCTGCACATGCGAGTGGACCACATCGACCGTGCTGTCGCTCAACATCGAGGCGATAAGGTCCAAGGAGACCATGTTTCCTCCAACTGACACCATCTGCCTCTTGTGCTCGGCTTGTATGCCCAGGATCGGAACGTATGCCCGGTAGCGCCGAACAACGCAGCCCGCGGCGAGAAACGGATCGGAGTCCCCGGCGGGATGGCGCAGCTTGGGCGCATACACAACGGACTCGACCCCTTGTCTCGACAAATCGGATGTCAGCCGGAGTATTGCCGACTCTGTCCCGCCCCATTCCGACGGGTCATATTTTCGCAATAGATGGGCGACGCGCATCGTCAGACGCCCTCCGCCACGAGATCTTCCTCGGGGCTTAGGCTCCGCGGTGGCGACTCCGCTCCGGCGGCTCGCTGGGCCCTCCTCGACTCGCGCCGCGATTGCACGAGGCTGGCGAGAGCCCCGAGAAGAATGTAGAAGCTGAACAAGATCGGTGTCTGCCTGTAGACCCATTCGGTGAGGCTTTGGCCGAATATTCCGCAAATGCTGAACAAGATCCCGACCCCCATCGCTCGCGCGGGATTTCCTCGTGGAACCCACAGGAATTGGAGGCCCATCCACAGCCACCTCAGCCAAAGGAGAGAGAAGATCAGAAGTCCCGGCACGCCAAGCTCGCCGAGCGTCAGCGCGGCGAGGTTATGTGCGGGCGCGGCCAGGTATGAGTCGCCAAAGATCTTGTCGTTCCTTGCGCCATAGACCGCGATCAGGCTGTCGTAATCGTCGAAGCGATATCCGAGCCGGGGCCCATACGTCCGGCTAACGCGGTACGACCAATTGTTAAGGCCGACACCAAAGAAATGCTCCCTGGCAATGGCACCGGAGAGCCGGAGATAGACTCCCCGGCCGTCCACAGTCGTGTCGAGGTACTCCTCCTCAAGGCTCGTCGTGGAATAGCGCCGAGCCATCTCTCCCCACCCTGCGAACACCATTGCCGCCACGCCGAGAACAAGCATCGTGCACATTACGATCCTGCCCGGAGTAATCCTCCAGGAGACGCAAGCCGCTATCGTTCCGATGGCAGCCGCGGCGAATACGGGAACGCCGGCCCGGGAGTAGGTCAGGAGCAGCCCCACCGCACCGAGGGCCGAGGAGATTCCGCAGAACCATTTGATCCCGCGCGACCAGCCGGATACCGCGACGGCTATGAGAAGCGGTACCGTCATGCAGAAATACATCGAGAGGCTATTCGCATGGTCCAGAGTCCCCGGGGAGCGGTCGACACCCGTTATGAAATGTTGCTTCACCGCCAACGCGCCCTCGAATCCGACCGCGCATCCGAGCGCGGTTATGAGCAACACCCACTCCCGCCGAGAACGGACGTAGAACGCTGCAGAAGAGAAGACCAGGATGCTCGCAACTATCTTCGTTAGCTCAAATACGCCGAAAATCTTGGGCTCCGATACCAGCACCGTGGCGCCGGAATAGAAAAGATAGAGCAGCATCAATCCCCCGCTAGCCGGCCAAAACAGCCGCCTTCCACCTGCGCGTCGCCCGAATACGCATCCGAATAGGAGCCCGAAAGCCAGGATTTCGACTAGAGAGACCTGGATCCCGCGTGTGGTGCCCCTGTACCAGGCATCGCTCAGGAAGTTCACATCCATCCTCTCGACGAGCACCGCCAGGCTGACCATCGCGAAGAAGAAGATGTCCCGAACCAGCCTAGACCATGTCGCAGCCAGGGCGGCGGCCACGGTCAATGGGGGAATCAGAAGGAATGCGACTATGTGCGAAGGCGTCATGGGGCCCAAGCCTTACGGTCCCTGCATCGGTCGATGGCAGGCTACACAATGAATCATGTTACTCATGGGGCGCTCCATTCCTACCGTCTTGGAATCGCTCCCTCTGCGAGCGGGTTGACTTGGCGTACGGTTTTCGGCCAGAAGCCGGAGACTCCGCGGCGGAGAAAATGCGTCGCCTGCATACAGGCGACGAGCGTGAGCGCAAAACCGGCGGCGGCCGCGGGGAAATGGGTCAGTCGCCGTACCCCCTTCATCTTTCCCAGACGCTTCCACCGAAAGGTGAGGATACCGGGAAACAGCCGCCAGAAGGCGCGAGGGCGGGCGACATGCGCGTCGATCAGCTTCTTGAACCAATCCGGATCGCGCGCCTCATTCCCTCGAATCACCTCTCCCAGGATCGCGCGCCTCGACTCGGGCAGGGTTTTGATATACTCGATGAGCACGTAGACGGTCGTCTGGCCGATCATCTGGCGCTTTTGGTTGTTAAGGACGTCGCCAAAGGCCAGGTACGGCTCGTAGCTGTGGGATGCCCCACGCACCGAGACCACCTTCGTGGGGTCCGTCGGCTCGCGGAAGAAATCCGTGCAGATTGCCGCCTTGAAGAATCCGTCGTCCGGTGCGCCGAGGTCGCGCGGGAGGTAGAGATTGCGGGCTAGTCCCGAGCGCAGGACATAGAACATCCCGTTCAGGCGGCCCTCGATGGTCTCGGTCATGTCCGATGCGGCGAGCGATAGTCTCTCACGGGGCGAACGGCGCGCCTTGCCCGCCACGCTCTTGCGCGGACAGTCCGAGGCGCCACCGAGGTGGGGGTCTCGCTCCAGCTCCCCAAGGACGAGCTCGATGGTGTTCTCCTGGTCAAAAACGATGTCCGCATCCATGAGGCAAATGTAGCGTGTCCCGGGTGCCGAGTACTCGTGGACGAACCGGTTCCATGCGTTGTTCCGGCCCGGCTCGGAGATCTCGGCGACACGCGCGTCCAATCCCCGTCGCCCGGGATTCTCGCAAGCCATACGCTCGAAGTAGTCACCCGCGATCTTCACCGTGCGATCCGTGCATCCGTTGGCGAGGCAGACGATCTCGCAACATTCGTTGCGGGCGGCAAGGTGGGCAAAAATCGACTGCCGGAAGAGCGACGCAAGCGTTACCTCGATGCACACCTCCTCGTTCCAAGCCATGATCCCGATGGAGAGAGCAATCGGCAAGTCGGTCCTGGGAATGGTCATGCGGGTGCTCAAGCGTCGCATCCATGATGGCCTAGCTGGCCCTCAGGGGACAGGGGGTGTGCACCCCCATCATGGGCGGTAACCACCCCATTTCCGGACCGCAACGCCTCGGCTAGACTGGAACGCATGGAAGATCCCCGCGTAAGCATCGTCCTCCGGTCTTTCAACGAGGCCTGGGCACTGGGTGCGACACTGGCTGCATTGGGGGCCCAATCCTACAGGAACTGGGATCTCATCGTCTTCGACTCGGGGTCCACCGACGGCTCCCTGGAAATCCTACAAAGGGCAAAACCCCTGCATCTCGTGCAGTTGCTGCCCCACGAGTACAGGCCGGGCAGGGTGCTGAACCAGGGCATGGAGCTCTCAGGGCACGATCGCGTGATCTTCCTGAACGCCGATGCCGCTCCCCAGGGCCCCAATTGGCTCGGGCCGCTCGTAGCCGCCCTCGCCGACCCCGGGGTGGCGGCAGCATTTGGGAGGCAGATTCCAAGGCCGGACTGCGCCGCCGTTTTCGCCCGCGACTATGAGAGGTGCTTCGGCCGCGACCGCGAGTCGGCGAAATGGGACAATTTCTTCAGCATGGTGAGCAGCGGCCTGCGCCGAGATGTGTGGGCCCGCCGTGGGTTCATCGAGACGCTTCAGTACTCGGAGGATGATGAGTACACCCGCTGGTGTCGCGCCGAGGGATACCGCGTCGCCTACTGCCCGGAGTCGGTCGTGATGCATTCGCACAACTACACCCAAAGGCAGGCCTACAAGCGGAGCTTTGGCGAGGCATGGGCTCTAGCGGCCCTCCCGACAAGCTCGGAGGGGGACGTCGGCACAGGCCGTTCGCTGGTGCTGGGATGGCTGCGCGAGGTCCTCGCCGACGTTGCCTATTGCCGAAGGGCCGGACAGCTGGGCCAGGCCGCCCACGCGGCCCGGATCCGGTGGCACCAACGTCTAGGACGCCTGCACGGCTTCCATGCGGGCTGGCATATGCACCGGGTGAATCGCGCGGCGTGACGGCAGCTTCCAATCCCTTGACCGCAATCACCCTCACGTCTCCTCGGGCACAGACGGGCACCGGTCCGAGGCCCAGATACACGCTCGACGGCAATGACGCGCTGGAAGGCAACTTGGAGCGCACCTGTTCGGAAATAGCCGGGGGTGTCCTCGGGCTCATTTCCCGGCGAAAACTCCAGGCGATATTCCTCGGGGGCGGATACGGCCGCGGAGAGGGAGGGGTCCTCAGGGGTGCGGGCGGCGACCGCCCCTACAACGACCTTGAGTTCTATGTGGCGATAGAGGGCAACCGGCATGTTAACGAATTCCTATACCGCCGCAGACTCGACGTTCTCGGCGAGATACTAACCCATCTCGCGGACGTGGAGGTGGAGTTCAAGATAACCTCGCTCGAGGAGATCCGGGCCTGGCCCGTCAGCATGTTCTCCTACGACCTAGCGGTCGGCCACAGGGTCCTCTGGGAGGGTACGCGCGCAGACTCGCATCACGGTTGGGGTCGGCATCTGAACCCGGAGAACATACCTAGGGCGGAAGCGTCCCGCCTGCTCATGAACCGGTGCTCCGGCCTGCTGTTCGCACGCTCCAAGCTCGAACTCGAGCCGCTCACGGTTTCAAACGCCGACTTTGTCGGACGCAATATTGCGAAGGCGCAGCTCGCGTTCGGCGACGCACTCCTGGCCGAATCCGGGCTCTACCACTGGAGCTGCCGCGAACGCCACCGCAGGCTTGAGAGGCTCTCACAGCGCAACGGCTCGCCAATGTACATGGCCGCCCTCAGGCACCATGCCGCGGGTTTGCAATTCAAGCTCCATCCCTCGATGGGAGCGGCCGAGAGGGGGGCGCTTTCGGCGAGCCACGGCGAGGTCTCGGCCTTCGCGGAGGTATGCTGGCTCCATCTCGAGGAGGGCCGCCTCGGCAGGCTGTTCCCGTCCGCCCGCGCATATGCCGAGGACCCGTGCGACAAGTTCCCCGGGTCGGCCCCGTTGTTCAACGTCGCGCTGAACCTGCGGGCCGACAATTTCGTCCCGCGATCGAGGCCCAATCCGTTTCGACATCCGCGCCAGCGAATCTACCACGCAATGTCGTTGCTCCTGTGGGTTCGCGGTCTGGAGGCGGACCTGCCCCTTAGGACACGCGTCGAGTCGGAGCTCAACCTGCCCCCGGGCACATTCGGGAACTGGGCCGTTGCCTATAGGGCGCTTTGGGGTCGTATTCGATAGCGAGCCCGAGAAGAAACGCCCATGCCTCCCGCCCCTGTCGCCTCAATTCCCCACCCCTTGCGTCCGAAGGCCCATTCCGCCAGCGGCCGTCCGGGCATTCGCAACAAATCCGATGTTCGACTCGACAATGGCGACGGCAATGGGGCGAATACCCCATACCCCGCCGGATTTCCGCTGTCGAACTCGACAACAGGGGTGTTATTGAGTTCCCTTAGCATCAAACCGGTCCTACCAATGTGGGTCGGCTTGGAAGCCGGATCATGAAAAACCAAGCCCGAAAGGCGCCATCAAAACGCCGACCCGGCGTTTCGCGCGCGGATCGGAGGCAACTTCCTTCCCATTCGGCGCTGGTGATCGTGGGAATCGGCGCCTCTGCCGGGGGCCTTGAGGCGCTCATCGGGTTTCTTGGAAATGTGAAGGCTGACAGCGGGATGGCGTTTGTCGTGATCCAGCATCTGGATCCGACGGTCAAGGGGATGCTGCCCGAGCTGCTGCAGCGATCCACCCGCATCAAGGTTATCCAGGCAAAGGACGGGGCCAGGGTGAATGCCGGCTGCGCCTATGTGATCCCGCCGAACAAGGATTTGTCCCTGCTCCGCGGGAGGCTGCACCTTCTCGATCCCGTTGCCCCGAGAGGGCTGCGCCTTCCGATCGACTTCTTCTTCCGCTCCCTCGCTGAAGAACAGAGGGAGCTGAGCGTCGGAATCATCCTGTCTGGAATGGGCAGCGATGGGACCCTGGGCCTACGGGCGATCAAGGAGCATTCGGGCGTCGCCCTGGTGCAGGAGCCTTCCACGGCAAAGTTTGACGGCATGCCCCGCAACGCGATTGACGCCGAGCTGGCGGACTTTGTGGGGCCCGCCGAGGAGCTGCCTGCAAAGCTCGCCGACTACGTCCGCCACATGCCGCGGATCCAGAGGTCCGACCCTCCGATCGTGGCAAGCATGGCTAGCGCGCTCGACAAGGTTATCATCCTCCTGCGCTCGAACACCGGACATGACTTCTCCTCCTACCGCAAGAGCACGCTCTATAGGAGGGTTGTGCGCCGGATGGGCATCCACCAGATCGCGAAGGTCACGGCATACGTCAGATACCTGCAGGAAAACCCGCAGGAATGCGGAATCCTCTTCAAGGAGCTCCTTATCGGAGTCACGAGTTTCTTCCGCGACCGCGCGGCATGGGAACAGCTCGGGAAGAAGGCCCTTCCGGCACTGATGGCAAGCCGGCCCGCCGGCTCCACGCTCCGGGCATGGATTGCCGGGTGCTCCACGGGCGAGGAGGCGTACTCGCTTGCCATGCTGTTCAAGGAAACGCAAAGCCGCCTCAAGCCCAGGAAGAACATCTCCCTCCAGATCTACGCCACGGACCTCGACCGCGACGCGATCGACAAGGCGCGTTTGGGTGCCTACCCGGAAACCATTGCCGCCGATATATCGTCGGCCCGTTTGGCGCGGTTCTTTGTGAAGGAGGAGAGCGGTTTCCGAGTGAACAAGGAGATCCGTTCGATGGTGATCTTCGCCCCGCAGAACCTGATCATGGATCCGCCGTTCACAAAACTGGACATGTTCTCCTGCAGAAACCTGTTGATCTACCTGTCTCCAGAGCTGCAGAAGCGGCTCATTCCCCTTTTCCACTACATCCTGATGCCGGGAGGGCTGCTGTTCCTTGGCAGTTCGGAAAGCGTCGGCAGTTTCACCTCGCTCTTCGCCGCGGTCGCGGCAAAGGAGAGGATATTCCGGCGGCGCGAGGCCGTACCGGATGATGCGCAACTCGGTTTTCCCTCCCTATTCTCAAGGCCTCCGGCTTCACCCTCGAGCGAGTCCGAAACGCCGGAAAAGCCCGCCGCAAGCCTCCAATCGCTCGCCGACCAGATGCTGCGCACACGGTACGCCCCGCCCGCGGCGCTGGTGAACGACGAGGGAGACATTGTGTACATCAGCGGACACACAGGCAGGTTTCTTGAGCCGGCGGCCGGCAAGGCCAACTGGAACATAGTCGCCATGGCCCGCGAAGGACTTCAGCACGACCTGAGCGATGCGCTGCAGAGGGCCAACCGGACCAGGAAGCCCGTGACTGTCCGGGGGATTAGGGTCGGGGCGGGCTCCGAGGAGCGGACCGTTGACCTCTATGTACAGCCGCTTGAGGAGCCCAGGGAACTCATGGGGATGGCCCTGGTCGTGTTTGGCGACGCCGCGTTGCCAATCGACACTGTCGTGAAACTGGGGCCAAAGGCCGAGCCAGCCTCCGCCTCACGGCACGGGCACCTGGAACGCCAACTAAAGCATGCCCGTGACGAGGCGAAGTCGAACCGGGAGGAGATGCAAACCTCACAGGAGGAGCTCAAGTCGATAAACGAGGAGCTCCAGTCCACAAACGAGGAACTCCAGTCGACGAACGAGGAGCTTACCACCTCGAAGGAAGAGATGCAGTCGCTGAACGAGGAGCTTCAGACCGTCAACGCAGAGCTTCAGTCCAAGCTCGACGAACTGTCGTCGTCGAACAATGACATGAAAAACCTGCTGAACAGCACGGATATCGCCACCCTGTTCCTGGACAATGCCTTGTGCGTGCGCCGCTTTACCCTGCAAGCCAAGACGATTTTCAAACTGATTCCGGGCGACGTGGGAAGGCCCATAACCGACCTGTCTTCCAACCTGCTCTATTCGGGACTGGCGGCAGACGCCAAGGAGGTGCTCCGGACGCTCGTGGTCAAGGAGAGCTCATCCGGCACAAAAGACGGACGATGGTTCTCAACGCGCATCATGCCCTACCGCACTCTGGACAACCGAATTGACGGCGTGGTCATCACCTTTGCGAACATAACCGATGCGAAGAACCTCGAGGCGGACCTACGGGGAAGGCATCGCGACCTGGAAAGGTCTTCCGCGCGGCAGGCGCTGGCGAACCTCGATCCCAAGGTGCAGGCGCAGCCGCGGGTTTCCAATCCTGGGCCAAAGACGAGAATAACCCGGCAGGCGCCGACACTCCCCGGGAAAGGGTCGAAGCCATGAAGAAGAACGCCGTTGTGCCCCCCACCCTGCGCCAGCGCTCCGAAAGCCGGCTGAAGAAGAGCCAACCGAGCGACGGCAGTCCGACCGCCAGCCACGACATCAAGAGGCTGTTCCACGAGCTCCAGGTGCACCAGATAGAGCTCGAGCTCCAGAACGAGGAATTGACCCACGCCAACTCCAACGTGAGCGCCATGCTGGAGAAGTTCACCGACCTCTACGATTTCGCGCCCGTGGGGTATTTCTCGATAGATGCCTTGGGCCAGATCTCGGAATTGAACATGGCGGGGGCTGCCCTTCTCGGGCTCGAGCGATCGCGCGTGACCGGCCGCCGTTTCCAGCTGTTTGTTGAGCCGAAGAGCAGGCCGGACTTTCAGGCGTTTCTCGATCACATGTTCGCCGACAGCAGTAGGCAGTATTGCGAGGTGGAACTCCTGAGGGAGCCCGGCACGCACTTCTGGGCGGAGATCGCGGGCACATCCACGCTGATTGTGAGCGGTTCCGCAACGATCTCCCGAATCGTGATTTCTGACATTTCGGCGCGCAAGTTCGCGGAAAAGGAGCATAGGCATATTGGCGTCCTTGCCGCAGCGAACCGGGAGCTGGAGAGTGAAATCGTCAGGCGCAGGGCGAGTGAGGCCTCCCTTAAAAAGAGCGAAGACAGATTCCGGATGCTCCTTCATCAGTCGCGCCTGCTGGAGACGCGAATGCGGCACATGGCGCGCGAGATGCTCGAGGTTCAGGAGAAGCAGCGAAAGGAGATAAGCCGCGAGCTGCACGACGAGGTCAGTCAGATTCTGCTCAGCATCAACGTGCAGCTTGCCATCTTTGCGAAGGTCGCGACGACCGACCCGAGTTCCGTGAAGAAGGCCATCGTACCGCTGAGACACATGGTGGAGAAATCCGTGAGCATCGTGCACTCATTCGCCCGAAAGCTCCGCCCTGCCATGCTGGACGACCTCGGCCTGATACCCACGCTGCGCTCGTACATAGAGGACCTCCCCGGGCGGAAAGGCCGAACGATTCGACTCACTGCCGATCCTGCCGTCGAGGCACTCGACAACGACCGGAGGACCGTGTTCTTCCGCATAGCCCAGGAAGCCCTCACCAATGTCGTCAAGCATGCGGAAGCGAAGCTGGTCACCGTGAGCCTCCTGAAGTCCCAGAACTCCGTCTTCATGGAAGTCGCTGACGACGGCGTTTCCTTCGACGTCGGGCAGCTCTCGACGAGCCGCTGGCAGAACAGGCTCGGGTTGGCCGGCATGCGGGAGCGCGTGGAGATGTTTGGCGGCAAGTTCACCGTGCATTCGGTGCGGGGCACGGGCACCACGATACGGGTGGAGATCCCCCTTCGCAGGCGCACCCCAAAGAGGGTCGAGGCGAGTCTGGTCTGAGCCTGTTCCGCCCGGGCGTGGGTCCCAGGCGCGGGCGGACCGGGAAGGCCGCTGGCTCGATTTTTCCCGCGGGTTCCCGGCGCCGGAGTCACGAGATTTCAGCCGACCCCGGCTAGGTAGGCGAACACCCCATGCCGCGTCGAGATATGCGGTTTGTCTTAATCCCTCGCCCGAATCGATGCTGCCAAATGAAGCAAAAGCGCTCCAAGTCCCCCCCGCCTGCCACACTTTTGCCCAAGTCCCCCACAGGCATCCGGGGGCTCGATGAAATCACGGGGGGCGGACTGCCCAAGGGGAGGCCCACGCTTGTGTGTGGAGGTGCCGGCTGCGGCAAGACATTGCTGGGTGCGGAGTTCCTAGTTCGCGGGGCAACCCAGTTCAATGAGCCCGGCGTGCTGATGGCCTTCGAGGAGACGGAGGAGGAACTGACGGCGAACGTCGCGTCGCTTGGATTCGACCTGGGCGGCCTGATTAGGAAGAAGATGATCGTTGTCGACTACGTCCACATCGAGCCTGCCGAGTTCCAGGAAAGCGGCGACTATGACCTCGAGGGCCTTTTCGTGCGGCTAAACCACGCGATCGAATCCGTGGGCGCCAAACGCGTGGTGCTCGACACCCTGGAAGCGCTCTTTGCAGGACTGCGCAACGAGTCCATCGTGAGGGCTGAGCTGCGCCGTCTCTTCCGCTGGCTTAAGGGAAAGGGCGTCACGGCGGTCATCACGGCCGAGCGGGGGCGTGAGCAGCTGACCCGCCACGGCCTTGAGGAATACGTGTCCGACTGCGTCATCCTCCTCGACCACCGGGTCAACGACCAGATTGCCACGCGTCACCTGCGGGTGGTCAAGTACCGCGGGGCCCTGCACGGCACCAACGAGTTTCCGTTCCTCATCGGCGACGAGGGATTGAGCGTGCTGCCGATCACCTCACTCGCGCTCAATCACAAGGTCTCGAAAGACAGGATCGCCACCGGCGTTTCGCGGCTGGACGCCATGCTGGGCGGGCAAGGCTTCTTTCGCGGCAGCAGCATCCTGCTAACGGGCACCTCCGGCACGGGCAAGACGATCATCGCCTCCAACTTTGCCTCGGCGGCGGCGCGGCGCGGGGAGCGGGTGTTGTTCTTCTCCTTTGAGGAGTCACCCAACCAGATCATCCGCAACATGCATTCTATCGGCCTGCGCCTGGAGCCGCTGGTCAGGCGAGACCTCCTGCGCTTTCACGCGGCACGGCCCTCGCTCTACGGGCTCGAGATGCACTTGGCCACGATGTTCAAGGAGATCGAGACCTTCAAACCCCACGTGGTCATTATCGACCCCATCACCAGCCTGATGGATGCCGGCACCGACTCCGAATGCAAGGGGATGGTGACGAGGCTGATCGACTATCTCAAGGCCGGCCAGGTAACGTCCCTCTTCACAAGCCTGACCCAGGGTGGCCAGGCACTGGCGCAAAGCGAATCCGCCATGTCGTCGCTCATGGATGCCTGGATCCTGCTCCAGGACTTCGAGGGGAACGGCGAGCGCAACCGCGTGCTTTACGTGCTCAAGGCGCGCGGCATGGCGCACTCGAACCAGATCCGCGAGTTCCTGATCTCGGACAGGGGAATCGACGTCGTCGACGCCTACATCGGGCCAAGCGGCGTGCTGACCGGGTCGGCCCGCGCTGCGCAGAGCTCCCTCGAGAAGGCCGCGATGCTCGCCAGCCAGCAGGAAGCTGCCCAGCTCAAGCGTGAGGTGGAGCGCAAGCGCAAGGCCCTCGACCGCCAGATCGGCGACCTGCGATCCGACTACGAGGGTGAGGCACTCGAGCTGCGGCGCATCGCCGAGCAGGTGGGCACGAGGACGTTCGTCCTGGGCACGGAGCGCGCGGCGTCGGGCCGCCTCCGCCAGGCCGACGTCAAGTCGGCGACCAGTTCGAGGGGAAGGCCCAGTCACGGGCACAATGGGGGTGGAAATTCATGAAATCCCCGAAAATCAAGCGCGTAGCCTCCGCGGGAGGTGCGGCCAAGCTCTGGCAGCTGCGCCTCTACATCATGGACTCCACGCCCAAATCGGTGACGGCGTTCGCGAACCTGAAGAAGGTCTGCGAGACCTACCTCAAGGGAACCTATCGCATCACCGTGATCGACCTGTTGAAGCATCCCCAGCTTGCCAAGGGAGATCAGATCCTCGCCACGCCCACGGTCGTGCGCAGGCTGCCGAGCCCGGTGCGCACCATCATCGGCAACCTCTCCGATATTGAGCACGTGCTTGTCGGCCTGGACCTACGGGCATCGGGCTAACCCCGGTGCATCCTCCCCTGAAGACAAAGAAGTCGAGTCATGCGAAGCGGGCCTTCGACAAGGCCATGAGCACCCGCTCCGATGGGAAGCACTTCCTGCGGCTGTACGTGGCGGGCGCCACCGCCCGCTCGCGCCAGGCCCTCCGGCGCGTCTACCAGCTGTGCGAGGCGGAGCTGAAGGACCGGTATGAGCTGGAGGTGATCGACGTCTACCAGCAGCCCGAGTTGGCGCGCGACAACCAGATCGTCGCGACCCCTACCCTCGTACGGGAGTTTCCAGTGCCTGTACGCAGGTTCATCGGCAACCTCATGAACACCACGGGGCTCTTCGGCGGAGTCGACGCTGTCGCAAAGGTCGGGACCGAAGTGTGAAACGCGCGAGCCAAAAAAGCCGTGCGCCCCGCGCGCAACCGGGCGAGCTTGCCAGGCTCCGCTCGGCTCTTGCCGAGGCGAACGAGGCGCTGCGCGCCATACGCAGCGGGGAGGTGGATGCGGTGGTTGTCGTCGGCAAGCGGGGTCCGCAGGTGTTCACGCTCCAGGGCGCCGAGCAGGTCTACCGCGTCCTCATCGAGTCCATGAACGAGGGGGCCCTGACGCTCACGCCCGACAAGATGATCCTGTATGCTAACCATTGCTTCGCCCGCATGGTCAAGAGCCGGCTCGAAAAGGTCATCGGGGGGTCGTTTCGGCGCTACCTCTCGGCCGACGACCGGCTGATGCTCCGAAAATCCCTGAAGCGGGTCGGCGCTTCCGGCCTGAAATTCCAGGTTCTCCTCATCGCCAGCGACGGCTCCAAGCTTCCCGTCCAGATATCCCTAAAGCCGCTGGCGAAAAACGGAACCCGCCGCGCCACCGTCGGCATGGTGGTGACGGACATGACTGAGGCCCGAAGGACCGAGGAGATGCTTCGGGCGCTGACGCACAGGGTGGTGCAGGTGCAGGAAGCCGAGCGCGGGCGAGTGGCCTATGAGCTTCACGACAACATCACCCAGCTCATCTGCGCCGTGCTCTTCAGGAGCCAGGCACTGGCGGAGAAGCTTTCCCCGCACGAAGGGACATCGAAGATTGAGGCGATTAAGCTCCGGGAGCTGCTCAGCAGGACCGCCGAGGAGGTAGACCGCATATCCCACAACCTAGGGCCGAACGTGCTTGAGAACCTCGGCCTGGTCGCCGCGATGGGAGACACGAGCGCAGAATTCGAGAACAGGACCGGTGTCTCCGTTAAGCTCACGTGCACCCAGCTGAAGGCGCCGCTGGCCGCAGACATCGAGCTGGCGTTCTTCCGAATTCTCCAGGAGGCCCTCAGGAATGTTGAAAAGCACGCATCGGCCCGAAACGTATCGGTTCGCCTGGGCCGGCAGGGCGAATTCATCAGGTTCGCGATCAACGACGACGGGGTGGGATTCAACGCGGACCGCGGCCCGGACAAGGGGAAGGGCAGGGGTGGGCTGGGTCTCCTCAGCATGCATGAGAGGGCAATCTGCGTAGGGGGCACGCTCACGCTGAGCTCGGCGGATCGCTCAGGCACCGAGATAGAGGTGCTGGTGCCCCTCGCTCACGGGTCCGTGGCTTCAAACTGAAGCGGGGGCCCGGGCCATGTCCCGGGACTTCTCGGGGCTCACGCCTCCATGCAGCCGCCGTGCAAGAGGAGGCTGTAGACCTGCTCGATCAGCTCCTCGGTCGAAAAGGGCTTCGCCATGACCGCGCCACGCCGGATTATCTCCCGCACCGCCGACTCGGGCGTGGGGAGATCCCCGGAGATGAGGATGCAGGGCGGCTCGTCGGAGACGGACCTGAGCCGCTTGATCATGTTGAGGCCGGAAAGCCGGGGCATGTGGTGATCGGTGATCACCAGGTCGTAGCGGTTCCTGCAAAGCGCGCGCCAACCTTCCTCACCGTCTCCAGCCGTGTCCACGCGATAGCCGGTCCGCGCGACGGAAACGGCCACCAGCTCCCTAATGGTCTGGTCGTCGTCGACGACCAGGATGTGCTTGGGCGGCAAATCGCTCACCCATGGGATTCCAAGGGAGAACGAAAACTCAGCCTGTCCCTCCACGCCTTCCGTTTCATCCCGTCCTCCGGTTTCGGCCGCGGGAAGGGTTGAAGTTTCAGGGGTCGATGGCATGACTCAAAGGGACCATTCGTGGCGAGTGACGGACTTCACTGGCCGAGGAAAATAGACTCAATCGCGACCTCGGCATATGGGGTGAAACCCGACTCCACGGCGGAGCCAGGGCATGGGTTTGCGTTCCCGAACCAGCTCCACGGCCTCCGTCAGGCCCTTCCGCTGGGCCTTTCCAACAGGCCTCTTGGCAATCACTTCCAGCAGCGCCTGAAGATGGTGGCAAGACCCGGAATCGAACCGGGGACACGAGGATTTTCAGTCCTCTGCTCTACCAACTGAGCTATCTTGCCGTCCAAAGACGAAAGGGGGCTATTACGGAGCCGTAAAGTGGGGTGACAAGCAATTTCACTCCGTTCTAGCCAAGGAAGAGTCTTGGAAGCCGTTTCTCAAGAAATCCTCTAAGTCTCGGCAATTGCTCCCCGGTAAGCTCCGAAAAGAACGCGGCGGGCTTCAATCCTAGATCCATAAGGATCCTCTGAGCCGTCTGATCGGTAACAATGGCTACAAGTTGTTCGACGGAATCGAGCAACTTTCGCTCCGCGATTCGTCCAGATATTGCCGCATTTTGAAGATCGGCAAGATGCACAGGAAGAACTCGTGCAAGAATCGCAACGTGCCGCGCATCCTGACGGCCCGTCTGCTTAATAACCGCAACGTTCGAGATCTTGGCCTTTAGTAAAGCGATCGGCCCGGGCACCCGCAGCGTTACAGGCTTCCGACCCACCGCAAATTCATAGACGGGCTCGCGGAGCTCCTCATTCGTTACTCCGTTGACGTAGCGCAGAACTTCGACCAGCAGGGGAAGCCCTGCGGGATCTTTCGTGACGACGAATCCAATCTCGTTTGACGGTGGGTGAATTGGAAAGAACGTTGGATTGACGCCGATCGCCCTTCCCAGCTGGGCAAGGGTCTCCTGATCCCCGAGCACATCCGCATCTCGGGACACAAACGGGGCAAGGTCCGAGGTCCGATCCCTGTAGTACAGAGCCCAAAGATTGACTGCCTGTCCCCCCACCAGCAGTACCGGAACTTCGGTGTCCAAAAGTGCCGCGAAGTCAGCCGGGGGACGCGGCCTCGCCTCAGCGTGGGGCGTGGGCATCTTCGAAACCGATCAAACGAATGGGCTGATCAGGGTGAGCGATCGAATTGCGCGCCTCAATTTCCATGGGTGCGGCAAGACCTAGATCGAGGATCACTTGATCGAATTCGCGTTGCTCGCGCTTAAAACGGGAAACCTGGGCAGGCGTGCGAATCTTTGTGGGAATTCGGGGCGCAAGATTCCAAACCTCCGAGCGAAGCAGCTCAGCATGTGAAGGATCTTTCGCCCATCTCTTTATCAACTCACGAATCGCCTCACGAAGGACGTCGACGACCGTTCGATCCTCGCAGCGCGCGATTGTCTCAATCGAGGCCAGTACAGCCCTATGCTCGGCGATACTATGGCGCCGCTTAGTTCTGGAAAGTTGGTTGGGCATGAAAAGGTTGATTCAACCTGATTGGAATCGCTCCAAATGCAAGCCCGTTCGCCTTCCCTCTCCATATTCCATTTGTTGTCACCCCTTGCTAGAATTTAGGCCTCTTGAGGATGACTCAGGATCAAAACCTGATTCCCTGAGTCCCGCTTTTTCAACGAATTAACACGCTGGACGACCCGGGATGAAACAGGCCGAAAAGTCGGTTTCGTCTTTTCAGTCCCCTGCTCTGCCAGCTGAGCTATCTTGCCGTCCAAAGACGAGAGAGGGCCACTACGGAGCCGTAAAATGGGGTGACGAGCAATTTCGCCTGTGTTCCAGACCGGCGTCACTCCTGCCAATTCTCAACCCTTAATCCGCTCACGCGTCTAAACTCGCGGACGTTTCGTGTAACAACTGTCGCCCCGAGGCGCAAGGCTTGCGCCGCGATCAGCGTATCCATCGGCCCAATTCCAATGCCGCGCGCCTCAAGATCGTGGCGAATAGCCGCATAATGCGTGCTATCGTCCCTTGTAAACGGTTCAACCGGCAGAGTCTGGGCCAGTTCAGCGAGCTTTAAGCGAGCGCCCGCATTTGTTCCCTTGGTTACGCCAAATTCCCGCTCCGCTAGCACAATAACCGACAGGCAAAGCTCGCCAAAGGAGTCTTTCATTTTCTCCACCAACTTCGGATTGTCTCCGCGCATGTATGCGGAAACAGCGTTAGTGTCAGGCAGGTAGGTCATTCGTCACGAGGAATGTCGGGAACAGAGTGTGGCGGAACGTCAAGGAGGTCGGGACATGAACCGGCGAGGGCAATGAAACGCCGACGTCTGGCCTCGAAATCGGCATCCAAGGGCTCAAGCAAAACACCGCCGTTAGGAGTATGAGAAATTGCTGCTTCAGTGCCTGGTAGGCGAAATTCGCGAGGCAATCTGGCGGCTTGAGATCCACCGTGACGAAAGAGCTTAGCGCGGGTTGGCGTGGCCGGCATATCTACATGTAGATACATACCGGCAGTTATGTCAAGTGCGCCTCAAAATGTTGTCAACCGGTTCCGAAATCTGGGCCCCTTCAGGATGACCGTGGATGATGCGCTCCTTGTCCGAGAATTCCCGTATCCAACGAATTGACATGTTAGATTACCCGGGATGAAACAGGCCAAAAAGTCGGTTTCGTCTTTTCAGTCCCCTGCTCTGCCTACTGAGCTATCTTGCCGTCCAAAGACGGGAGGGGGCCACTACGGAGCCGTAAAATGGGGTGACGAGCAATTTCGTCGGTTGCTCCGGACAGGAGCCGCGAGCCCGTGTTGCCCGACCTGCCACCCCTTCCCGGATTCATCCCCATTGAGGTGCGTCCGAGAAACCGCTTCTCTCCAATCGGCAGCTCCCTCCGGGGGGCCGCCGGGGATCCCGGTGCCGCTTCGGGACGGCCCGGCCGTCAGGGCAGCGCGCCCAGCGACTTGACCTCGCCCACTTCGACGTGGCCCTCCGGCAGGTCGAGGTGCATCAGCCCGCGGCTGTTCCTCCCGAAGTACTGCGAGGCGCGCCTCGTCATGGACACGAGGTACTTGTCGAAGCTGGTGCCGCGCTCGGGGACGCTGTAGCGCGTCTCCCAGAGGAGCTTGTGCTTCTTCTCCTTCCACATCAGCTGGAAGTCATAGGCCATCAGCACGACGAAGTAGCGCTGCTGCTCGAGCTCCATGATGAGGTCCTCGCGCCTGTGCGCGAGGGGCGTGCCCGCGAGGCCCTCCGTGTCCTTCCACGCCGTGTCGAACCCGAGCATGAGCGCGTTCCGGGCGTCGACCTGGTCGCGCTGGCTGTTCCCCGCCGACACGACCGCCATGGCGCTCGAGGTAGAGTTGTCCGCGCTTATCTTGGAGTTGATCAGCTCGAAGTCGGTCGAGGCCTGGATGTGCCCGCACACCATCCCGGGCCCGGACATCCCGATGGCATCGGCCTGCGCGATCTGTTTCTGCTGGAGGGAGCCTGTCGCACCTGCGAGGTTGGAGCTCTCCTTCGCCAGGTTCTGGACGGCCATGGAGTCCTTCGTCGACTCCGCCGTCCGCGTCCTTCCCCAGTAGACCACGATCAGGAGGTTGGTCTTCTGCGCGTCGCGGGCCGGAAGGTACGCCTGGTCCTTGAGGGGCCCCGCAATGGCGCGGGCCACCTCGATGAACTTGAGGCCGTCGATGGAGGCGTCGGACACGGCGCCCGTCCAGTGGCCCCCCTCCGCGAAGGCGTAGTACTCGGGTTTCAGGCCCCCTTCCGGAAGCGTCGCCCGCACATAGTCATCGCTTGCCCGGGCCGAGATCGCCGTCACCTGGTCCCGGGTCGAGAACGCACGGGACGGGCAGGCCGCACCCGCGCATGCGGCGCATGCCAGGGCGAGCCTTGCCATCGAACGCAGTCGCAGGGTGTTCACAACGGGAAAAATACGGACGCCGAACGCCGGAAATCTGCGGCGGGCGTCCCGGGTTAGCAAGAATCTGATGACAACCATTAGAATCCCTTATTGACTTGGAATGGGCTTGGTCCTGCGGATCTTCGGCTGCGACGGCCCCTCCCGGCATCCCCGGGGCAATTGGAATTTGCCCTTGCCGTGACCCCGCGGTAATTTCGCGGAGTTGACCGAGTTACCCCCTGTTTCGCGACACCGCGAAATCGCCGAGCCAGGAAAGCGCCTGTGACCCCCCACACCCACACAGGGCCCGAGCACGCCCCGAGCCAGGGCACCGCCTTGCGCGCCCCGAGCCGGGGAGCCGCGGGTGCGGGGCCGCGTGGCGCCGGCCCTCGCGACGGGACCTGAGCCCCGCCCGATGCAAGAGATCCCCTACCTCCGCCTGCTCGTCGTGGTGCACGCCGTGTTCGCCGGCATGTTCTACTTCCTGGACCGACAGCACCCGAGCAGGTTCGCGCGCTGCCTGGCGTGGAGCTGGGCGATCGAGGCGGTCCGGGCCTTCATACGGCTCAGGGCGTCCGGTGTGCCGGATGCCGTCACGTTCGACTGGTTTGCCGCATCCGACTGCCTGCAGGTCCTCGCGAACTGGTTCCTGCTGGCGGGGTGCGCGGACCTGGCCGGCGTGCGCCTGCCGCGCACGCTCGGGCGGTGGTACGCGTGCGCGGCGGTCCCGCTGGTCGCATTCAACCGGTACGTGCTCCCAGGCCTCCTCCGCGGCCGGGGAGTCGACCCGGGCCACAGCATCTTCCTCGGGGTCTTCGTTGATCAGGTCTTCCAGTTCATCCCGGTGGCCGCCAGCCGCCTCTGCATCCTTTACTGGCTGTTCCGGGTATGGAGGAGGACCGGGCTGCCGGGAGCCCTGATCGCCACCGTGTTCTGCGTTCCCTACGCGGTGATCGCGGTGGCCTATCCCTTCCAGTACTACTACGGCTACAATCCCGACTGGGTGACGATGGTGTGGTTCCTGAGGGTGCTGGGGTTCTCGGTCGGCCTCGTGATGCTCGTCCTCAACCAGCAGCTCGACGACCTGAAGAAGAGCGAATCCCGGCTCGCGACCGCGCAGGCGAGCGCGAGGCTCGGGAGCTGGGAGCTTGAGCTGTCGACCTCGGCGCGCGTCTGGTCGGACGAGCTCCACCGCCTCTTCGGGAGCAGGCCCGCGTCGGGGCCCCCGCCGGACGGGGAGGTCCTGCGGAGGATCCACCCCGACGACCGCGAGGCGTTTGGCCGCTACTACTCGGCGCCGCCCGGCTCACCCCCCGCGCAGGTGAGCGAGTTCCGCCTCCTGGGGCCGGGCGGCGGCATGGCGTGGCTGGAGGCCCGCGGCGACATAGAGAGGGACCCCGAGGGGCGGCCCGTCCGCCTGACCGGGACCCTCCAGGACGTCACCGAGAAGAAGGGCTTCGAGGAGCAGTTCCTGAGGACCCAGCGCGTCGAGAACCTCGGGCTCCTCGCCGCCGGGATCGCCCACGACTTCAACAACGTCCTGACGCCCATGCTGATGGTGGGGCCGATCCTCCGCGAGGAGCTGCACGACAAGGCGAGCTTGGAGCTGCTCGCGGCCGTCGAGACCAGCGCAAAGCGAGGGAAGGCGCTCGTCAGGCAGATCCTGACCTTCGCCCACGGCACTGATGAGGGCCGGGTGACGCTCAATCCCGAGCACGTGCTCACAGAGTTCGCGTCGCTGCTGAGGACCACGTTCTCGCAGTCGATCCGCCTGGAGCTGAGCGTCGCGAGGGACCCGTGGCCGATGAGCGGCAACCCGACCCAGCTCCACCAGGTGCTGCTCAACCTCTGCATCAACGCGCGCGACGCGATGCCGGACGGCGGCACGCTCGGCCTCTGCTACTCGAACTGCGCCATGGACGCCGCCGCGGCGGAGGCGCTGCCCGGCGGCCGGGCCGGCAGGTTCGGCATGTTCGAGGTGAGGGACACCGGAATGGGGATCCCCGAGGAGAAGCTCGCGCACATCTGGGATCCCTTCTTCACGACGAAGAGGGAGGAGCACGGAACGGGGCTCGGGCTCTCCACCGTCCACGGGATCGTCGTGAGCCACGGGGGCTTCCACAGCGTCTCGAGCGCCCCCGGGAAGGGAACCACCTTCCGGGTGTTCTTTCCCGCGGCCGACGCCCGGGAGGCCTGACCGCGGGGGACGGCCCCCGTCACGCGTGGAGGGCGGCGATCTCGCAGTCCACGACCCCCGGGATCGTGAACTCGACCCGGCCGGCCGCCTGGCTGAAGGGGACGTCCCGCTCCGCGCGGAGAAGCTCGACGCGGCGCACCCGGCGGTCGCCTGGGACCTGCATGCTCACCCTCTGGGGCCCTATGGGATAGTTCTCCCTGAGCCAGCCGCGGTGGAGGTTCGGGTTGGTGTAGTTGAGCACGTGGAGCGCGAACCCGGGGCCGGTCTCCCAGGCGAAGCATTCGACCAGGCCGTCGCCCTCCACCACGACCGGCTGGCCGCCCCGCATGAGCCACGCCACCGAATTCCTCAGGAGGAGGCCCAGGTCGGTGTCCCCGGATCGCCAGTAGGACCGCTCGATGTCGCCGGAGAGGTAGACGAGGCGCGAGCGCCCGTCCTCCCTCAGGATGACCGCCGGGCCGTCCGTCCTCCCGTCGGGCGAGTAGGAGAGCTCCGGGGGATAGGCGGTGTAGGCCGGAAGGGCGCTCAGGACGGGCTCGCCCTTCGCCCTGACCGGGAGCCGGTAGCCGCCGCCGGGGATGAGGCGGGTGTCCCCGAACCCGCGCAGGATCTCGTGCGGGCGCTCGATCCGCGCGTAGAACCCGTTGCCGTTGGGCGCCGCAACGGCGCCCACGGAGTCGATGCCGAAGAGGCCGGCCAGCCCCGGGACCGCGCGGCGGCGGCCCGACTCGTCGTACATGCCCGTCTCGAAGGAGGCCATGATCGAGCCCCCCGCCGCGGCATAGTCGCGCAGCTGGCCGCACTGCCGGTCGCTCAGCCACGCCACGTTCGGCAGGAGGAGCGCCGCGTACCTGCCGACGGTCGCGGGCCCGAGGTCGTCCTCGTGGACAAAGTCGAAGAGGACCCTTCCCTCGAGGAGGGCGTAGTAGAGCCCGTTCACGAACTCCGCCATCCCCCCGTCCCCCGGGGGCGCGTAGAGGAGGTGGGAGGCCTGCCCCATGACCACGCCGACGCTGGCGATCGTCCTGGTCCCGGTGAAGTGGGCCTCGTGGCGGGAATGCCACTTCATGTAGCGCCTGCCGATCTCCTGCCAGCGGTGGTCCTCGCCGAGGCCGGACTGGCCGCCGACCCAGTGGTACCAGATCTTCATCCCGCTCGCCACCGTCTGGTCCATCCAGATCCCCAACTCGGCGGCGGACTTCGAGGTGTTGCGCCACCGGTAGGCGCCTCCGGTCGCGTAGGCGCCCGTCACGTTGGTCACCGTGCGCCCCTTCATGACGGCCGCGGCCACCCTGCCCTGCTGGGCCGCACCCCAGACCGGGGTGGCGTCGCCCCCGCGGCCCTGGTTGTCGCAGTTGAACCACCGGCAGACCCCGGCGAGGCGCACGAGGTTCGGCGTGGCTCGGATGCCCGAGCCCATGTTCGCCAGGAAGAGGTTGTCGGGCTTCTTCTCCCTGGCGATCGAGTCGTAGAGCCTCCAGAGCTCGAGCGTCCGGTCGGTGAACTGGCGCCAGTACTCGGCGGACCGGGCGGGCGCGAGCGCGCGGCAGAGCTCGCAGTGGCACTCGGGCAGGCCGTCGAGCGGCGGCCAGGCGTTGGTGAAGAGCCCGTCCACGTCGTAGCCCGCCTGCACCTCGCGCATGATCGCCGGGATGTGCTCGGTGAAGTAGTCGGAGAACATGCAGGTCCTGAAGAGGCGCGGCTCCTCGCCGTGCGCCAGGAACTTCCCCGCCGCGTCGCGCATGAACCACCCCGGATGCGGCGCGAGCGCATCCTCCCACTGGAGGTCCGGGCTCAGGCGCGCGATGACGCGTATCCCGCGCCGCTTCGCTGCGGCGGCGCACGCGCCGAAGAGGTCGCCCCCGCCCAGGTACATGCTGCGCCTGTGGAACGGAACCCGCGTCCGGTAGAAGGCCAGGATCCCGGTGACGCTCACGAGCACGGCGTCGACCGCGAGCGAGGCCCAGTAGTCGGCCCAGGCCTCGACATCCAGCTCGACGGGGTCGCGCTCGTTGAAGTTGACCTGCCCGACGCGCCGAATGCGCTGGTGCCACGGGACCCCGGGCGCCCCCGGAGGGGGCGCATCGCCCGCGGGGCCGCCGGCCGCGGGCGCCGCCTGCCCGGCGGACAGGACCCCCGGCAGCCCGATGGCGGACAGGACGATGAATTTCCGGCGGGTGAGTTCCATGGCCTCCGGGCTTGGCGGCGTGGGTCGCGCTCCGGGTCCCCCGGGCTACCTGCCCTCGCCCATCACGCTTCCTATGACCGCGGACAGCTCCGAGATGTCGTAGGGTTTCGCGACCATCCCCCGGAACCCGTGCTTCCTGAAGTCGGACATGGCCAGGTCGCTCGAGTAGCCGCTTGAGACGATCGCCCGGACCTCCGGGTCGTATTTCTGGAGGATGGAGATCGCCTCCTTGCCGCCCATGCCCCCGGGGATCGTGAGGTCCATCACGACCAGGTCGAACGGGTGGCCGGCGTCCCGCGCGCTGCGGTAGCGCTCGATGGCCTCGGTGCCGTCCACGACCGCCTCGAACTCGAAGCCCATGCGCTTCATGAGCCTCTCGGCCATCTTGCGGATGGGTTCCTCGTCGTCCATGAAGAGCACCTTCCCCATGCTCCCCGCGGCGGCGAGGCCCCGCGGGGCGGCGCGCGCGGCCTGCGAGGCCTTCGCCGCCGGCAGCCAGAAGGTGAAGGTCGTCCCCTGCCCCACGACCGAGCCCACCTCGATGTGGCCCTGGTGCCTCTTCACGATCGAGAAGACGGTCGCGAGCCCGAGGCCGTGCCCGTGCAGCTTCGTCGTGAAGTAGGGGTCGAAGATCTTTCCCATGTGCTCGGGCGCGATGCCGGCTCCCGTGTCGGCGACCGTGATCCGAACGTAGTCGCCCTCGGCGAGCACCGCGTGCGAGCCCGTCTGGACGATCTCGTTGGCCGCCGAGATGCGGATGATGCCGCCGGCCGGCATCGCCTGGGTGGCGTTGATGACCAGGTTCTGGACGACCTGGCTTATCTGCGCCTTGTCGACGTCCGCGGTCCAGAGGTCCGGGGGGATGTCGAACTCGCTCCTCACCCCGCTTCCCCTCTGCGAGAAGGTCGTCGCCTCCCTGAGGACCTCCGGCAAGTGGACGGCGGTCCGGACGGGGTCCCCGCCCTTGGCGAAGGTGAGGAGCTGGAGCGTCAGGTCTCCGGCGCGCTTCGTGGCGAGCACGGCCTCGTCGAGGAGGCCGGCCTGGTCCGGCTTCCCGTCGAAGTCGAGCTGCAGCAGGCTCAGGTTGCTGAGGATCGCGGTCAGGATGTTGTTGAAGTCGTGCGCGATCCCGCCGGCGAGGATGCCGACCGACTCCATCTTGGCGGCGTTCTGGAGCTTCTCCTCCATCCGGTGCCGGTCGGTGATGTCGCGGAAGACCAGCACGGCGCCGACCCTCTTGCTGGAGACGTTCGAGAGCGGGACGAGCCTGCCCTCGACCAGCCGCATCCGCTCCGAGCGGCCCTTCATGAGCGTCTGGGGCGGGAGCTCGGCCGGGAGCCCGCCGTCGAGCACGTCCTTCACGGGGAGCGTCGTCTCCTTGCCGCTCGTGGCCCCGAGCAGGACGCAGATGTTGCGCACGTCCTTGCCGACGGCGTCCGCCGCGTTCCACTGGACCATGTCCGCCCCGGCGCGGTTCATGAAGAGCACCCGTCCCTGGGCGTCGATCGTGATCACGCCCTCGCTCATGCTCCCGAGCGTGACGGCAAGCCGCTCCTTCTCCGCCGCCAGCGCGAGCTCGGCCTCCCGGCGCGCCGTGATGTCCACGAGCACCCCGACCAGGCTCCACATGCCCGGGCGGATCATCTTTACCGCGACATGCTCGTGGAGCATGAAGGTGTTGCCGCGGTTGACGACATGGTACTCCTGCTCGTAGTCGGGCTTGCCCGCCCTCAGCGCGGCCCGCGAGCGCATCGTGATCTCCTCCCACTCGGGCACCATGGACCGGGTCCACAGCCACTCGGTCGCCGGCACCGAGTCCTCGCCGAAGATCTTCCTGTAGAGGACCGAGGGCGGCAGGTACATCCGCCACTTGATGTCCACCTCGGGGTCGCCCGTCACCAGGGCCTGCCACAGGAGGCAGTCCGCGCCCTTGAGGATCTGCTCCAGCTGGCTCTCCGTCGAGCGGCGCGCCTCCTCGGCCTCGTGGCTCTTCGTGACGTCGACCAGGACCCCCGCGAGGTTCCACTCGCCCGGGCCGAGCGGCCGGATGACGACCTCCTCGCGCAGCCAGTGCAGGCCGTCCGTCCCCTTGATCCGGAACTCGTGCTGGTACCCGCCGGCCCCCCCCAGGAGGGCCTGCTCGCTCGTCCGGTCCATCGCCACGTGGTCGGGGGACTGGTCCTTGTTCCAGAGCCAGCCCTTGTCGACGAGGGCCGCCAGGCGGTAGATGGGGTTCTCCCTGAGCTGGGGAGGGGTCCTGATGTCCCAGGCGAACCCCTTCTCGTGCTGGGTCACCTTGCCCCACCACAGCAGGACGTTCGAGCGGTCGAGGGTGTCCAGGACCAGCTTGTAGTTCTCGAGCGCGGAGGCCTCGACGGAGTCCGGGGCCTGCGCGGCAGGGACCGCCGCGGGCGCCGGGGCCCGCGCCCTCCTCCAAAGGCCCACGAGAAGCGCGCCGATCCCCGCCCCGACGAGCGCCGCGACGACGACCGCCGCAGGGTCGCTGAGGGAGGCTGGGGGCATGCTTGGGGTTGGGTTTCTGCTTGGGGCGGCCGGGCCGGGCCCGCCCGTCCGGAGGCCGATGACGGGTCGTTCCCCTATACGGAACCCCCAACGCGAGGGACTGTCAACCGCTCTCCCCCCCCGGCGGGGTCACTCCTCCCCGTCGAGGTAGTCCAGGGGCTCCGAGCGGATGAGCGCGCGGGCGGGGGAGCGCACGAGCCACTTCCCGCTGTCGGGGTAATGGCAGGTGTCCCCGAGCGGGTTGTCCGCGACCAGGTAGAGCACGAGGTCGCCCGCCGCGTCGCTCATGAGCTGGTGCTCCTGTCCCGGCGCGAAGATGAAGGCGTCGCCGGCCGAGATCGGCGTCAGGCCGTCTTTGTCCCTCACGGTCCCCGAGCCCGAGATCACGTGGTAGAACTCCCACATGGCTCCGTGCGAGTGGAGCGGGCACGCGGCCTTGCCCGCGGGGACCCGCATGATCTCCACGTCGAAGGGGTGGCGCCTGAGGAGGTCGGTCGATTCCGGCTCGCGCCCCAGCGCGATCGACAGGTTCCGGTCGCCCATCGCGAACCTCCCCTTCGGGGAGGACCAGGTCTCCTCGGGGATGTCCGCCGTGTTGACCTTCTTCATGGATGGCCCGCGGGGCCGCGTCCCGGCCCGGGGCTACTTGTCGTCCTCGTCGATGTGGAATGCATGGATGATCCTGTGGAAGATGGGCGAGAGCACGATCCCGACCGCCGAGAGGAAGACGACCCCGCTGAAGATGGCGTAGGCCGACGCGAAGAGCTTCGACGCCGTGTCCCTCATCGGGTCGACCGGCCCCATCCCTGTGAGGATCATCGAGGCGTTGAGGAGGGCGTCGATCCAGGGGAGGCCCGCGATCTCGTGGTAGCCGAGCACGCCTGCGAAGAGCGCGATCGCGACGATCGTGAGCGTCAGCGCAAGGGACAGGGCCATCCGCCGGGCGAACCTCGGCCAGCTCAGCAGCTTTTCTCCGTTCTTCTCGTACATGGGGCGGGGCCATGTGTGGCAGGAATGCCACGCCGCATCAAAGCGATTGTTGCCCGTCCGCCGGGTTCCTCGCCCCGGGGGAGGCTCCGTCCCCGCCGGCGTGGCACCAGTGCCAGGGCTCATAGGCGATCCCGAACCGGTTCCCCCCCGGGTAGGTGAGGGCGAAGCCGAACCGGCCCGCATGGGAAAGGAGCCAGGCGAACTGCGCGGTGCGCTCAAACCCCTCGGCCAGGTCCTCGCAGCCCGGCGCCCCGAGGTCGACGGCTCGGCCCGAGTGGTGCTCGCTGAAGCCGGGGTAGGCGCTGACGGCCAGGATGTCGGCCCACGCGATCCCCCGGGCGAGCTTCCCGGCGACGATCGTCCGCTGGCGGGCGACGCTCCTGAACGCCGAGACCAGGAGGAGCTCGGCCCCGTCCCCGGCGGCGCGCTCCCGCATGGCCTCCCAGGCAAGGGCGGCGCCGGGGGCGAGGGACGCCTCCCGGCCCGAGGTGTCCCGCCCCACCGGCCAGAGCACCGGCGGCTCCCCGTGGCGGGGCATGCGCCCCTCGTAGCCGGGGGGAAGGGGGGGGAATTCCGGGTCGGTCGTCTCCATCGGGGTCTCAGGGCCTGGCCGGCACGCCGAAGTCCAGGGAGTAGAGCCTGCGCGGGTCCTCGAGGCCGGGCAGCTGGACACTCCCCTCGAAGCGCAGCCCGAGCTTTTCGAGGAGCCTCGCCGACGCGCCGTTGCCCTCGGTCGTGATCCCGAGGACCCTCCCGAACCCGAGGTCGGAGCGCCCGTGCTCGAGGACGGCGGACGCGGACTCGTGGGCGTACCCCCGCGACCAGAACCGCTCCAGGAAAGCGAACCCGATGTCCGCGTGCTCGAGCGCCTCGCGCTTGACGAAGCCGCAGATCCCGACCGGGACCCGGGGCTCCCGCTCCTCCACGAGGTAGAGGCCGTACCCGTGGGCCGCATAGCTCGGCGCGAGCCTCTCGGAGATGTAGGCGCACGCCGCGTCCCTCGTGCGCACGCCGCGGTCCCCGATGTTCCGGATGAAGGAGGGCTCGTTCAGGAGGCCGAGGATGAAGTCGGCGTCGCGGGTGGAGATGCGCCGCAGGACGAGCCTCCGGGTCTCGAGCACCGGGGCCTCCGGATCCCCGTTCCCGCCCTTGCCGCTCCCGCTCATTCCTCGCGCACCGGGTCGCCCGCCCGGATCACGCCCTCGCTCAGGATCTGCGCCCGCAGGCCCCCCTTGTGGACCAGCCCCGCCAGGGTCTCCGGGAAGCTCGTCCGGGCCAGGTAGGAGCAGGGCTCGCACAGGCGGATGCCGCGGATGCGCACCTCCCCGACCGTGAACACCCTCCCGACGAGCGCGTTCAGGTCCACCCCCTCGGTCACCAGGTTGCGCCTAGCCTGGAGCGCGGTGAACGGGAGCCCCGACTCGCGGGCGAAGGCCTCCACCCTCTCCCCCTCGATGAGCGTCACCTCGAAGTCGGGCCTCTGGGGCGAGGGCGAGAAGGTGCCGGTCCCGCTGAAGTAGCGGTCGCCCTCGAGCCCCCTCCCCGGCACCGCCCTCACCTCGGCCCGGACGCCCATCGGGGCGGCCGGGGATTCCGCCGTCAGGATCTGGGTCACGGTGGGCATCGTGCGGGGGCCGGGTTCAGCGGGCACGGCGCCGGGTGACCTTGCGGGAGCGAGGGTGGCGAACGGGGGCGCCGGCCCGGCGCGGGTCAGGGGAAGCAGGGATAGATCTCATCGGCGATCCAGTAGCACGCGAGCAGCGCGGCGAGGAACGCCCCGGCCCACCATAGCGCCCAGCGCCCCTTCCTCCAGCCCTGGCGCAGGGAGGTGCACTGCAGCGCGAGGTCGACGGGATAGGCGGTGCAGTAGCAGACATTCGCCATCGCGGCCAGGCCGAGGAGCCTGAGCGCGGATCCCGGGGTGAGGGCCGGCCGGAAATGCGGCCATGTGAGGACGAGCCACGCCGCCACGACCCCCGAGAGGATGAGGTTGTAGGCGATGCGGCCGCGCTCCCAGTACCGGAGCGAGTCCCTGAGGCCTTCGACGGGGGCCCCGCCGGGGGCCTGATGGGGGATGGATCTTGAGTCGGTCATGGGACGGCTTTCCCGGGCCGCAGGATCGGACGGACCCGCGGGGAAGGCAACTCCCGACGCGCGCGGCGGCCCCTAGGCGTCGCCGCCCTCCCCGGCGGCGGTCGCCCTGCCGACCAGCGTGGACTCGGCCCACGCCGCCTCCACGGTCAATTCCTCGCCCCGGCCCGTGACGATCCGAAGGAGGAGCTGGCCCTTGAAGCGCACCGGCAGCGGGAGGGGGCCCGCCACGGCGGACCCCGACACGAACAGCGTCCCCTCCCCGATCCTCGCCGGCATCTCGGCCGGGCCGTTCACCAGGCGCGCGCCGCCGAAGGTCACGTCGATGTCCTGGGACAGGGCCCGGCCGGGGTCGACCCCGCACCTGCCCGCGCTCTCGTGCACGTGGGCGGGCCTCAGCTTGACGATCACCGACTCTTTGCTGGCGACGACCGCGGCCAGCTCGGAACGGGACAGGTCGAGCGCGCGGTTCATGGCCCCCCCATGGCTGGGCTCAGGCCGCCGGTCCCCAGGAGCGCGGCCGGCCCCGCATGGCCGGCGACCGGCAGGAGCGCCGGCCCAAGGCCATCGTCGGTGCGCCGGGGGGCATACGTCACGACCTCGACTCCCGGCGAGAAATGGCACCTCGGGCGCTGGTCCCCCGTCGCGAGGTTACCCGCCTCCAGCAGGTCGGACCGGTGGACCCGGACCTCCGCCATCTGCACCGGCCATGGGGGGTGATGCACGTCGACGCAGATCGTGGCCCCGCGCACGCGCGAGTACAGGCAATAGCGCTCGGCCATCCAGTGCTCGAAGCTCCCGTGCCCCGGCCGGAACTCGGGCCCCACGGGCCGGTAGGTCGCGCTGAAGCAGGCCCCGTCCCCAAGGCGCCGGCTCTCGAACCGCACCCCCCCGCCCTCGAGGGTGTGCGCCATGCGGGCCCTGAAGTACGGAAGCCCGTAGAAGGCCCTGCCCCCGATGACGACCGCCCAGCTTGCCGCGTCGAGGCTCAGGAACCAGACCCCCGGCCTCCCGTCGCGCTCGACGTAGGTCCTCACGTTCACCTCCGCGACCGGGCGCAGCGGCGGGAGGGCGGGAACGCCGGCGCGCCGCAGCCCGCACATGACGAAGGGCACCACGCCCACCCAGGCGGAGCCGTCGAACTCCTGCACCCTGAGCTCCGCGGGGATGCGCCCCCGCAGGAGGCGGGGGTCGACCCGGTAGTGGATGAAGGCGAGGTGCCGCCACGACTGGGCCCACCTCCAGTCCTCGCCGGGAAGGGGCCAGGGGCGGTGCGAGGTGTGTTCGAGCGAGGGGTGCATGCGGAGGCCTGTCGCGCCGGTACCGCTCCCGGCATCAGGATCATGGGCAGCCTGATCGTCGTCGTTCGGCGCCGATTTCGCCTCATTCGCGGCCCCGAGGCACGCTTTTTCGGGCGGACAACTGGGGTGCCGGCTCGGCCCCGGCCGGCCGCCGCTTCCGGTAGAGGACATGCGGCCGGAGCGGATGGCCCTCGGGGAGCCAGGGATGGTCAAAATCGTCCCCGGGGTCCCGGGCGAAGCCCAGGCGCTCCATGAGCCGCCTCGAGGGCAGGTTGATCCCCGCCGTGAACGAGACGAGCTCCGCAAGGCCCAGCCTGTCGAAGGCGTGGGACTGCGCCAGGCACGCCGCGCGGCAGGCGATGCCCCTGCCCCAGAATTCCCTCCGCAGCCGCCAGCCGATCTCGACGCACGGGGTGAAGCGGGAGGTGAAGGCCGGCTCGGCGAGGCCGGTCAGCCCCGCCAGCCGGCCGTCGGCCTCCACCGCCCACAGCCCCCAGCCCCTCCGCTCGATCCCCTCCCGCAGGCGCGCGAGCATGTCGGCCGACTCGGACGGCGTGAGGGGCTTCGGGAAGAACCGCATGACCTCGGGATCGGCGTTCATCTCGCAGAACCCGGCGAGGTCGCCGTCCCTCCACTGCCGGAGCAGGACCACGGGCAGGGCCATGGTCAGGGGTCCGCGCCCGGGCCGGGCGCGCCCGCCCCCTTCCGGCGCCGCGCCCCGGGCAGGACCCCGATCCTGGGATCCCTCTGCCTGGCGAGCAAGACGAGGCGCTCGGCCGCGCGGTCGAACCCGTCCGCGGTGTCGGGAAGGTGGAGCCACTTCGGAAGCACCGGGTGCGGGGCCAGCGCGGGGAACTCCGCCATGAGCGACCCGTGGTGCTCCCGCTCCGTGCAGACGAGCACGCCGTTCCAGGGCTCCCCGCGGTCCGTGAAGCACAGGAGGATCCTGCCGTCCAGGTACGCGGCCCGGGTCCCGAACATGGGCCGCAGCAGGAACGACGGCTCCGCCTCGAGCGGCTCCCAGAGCCAGGCGTGCGGGTGGATCCGCCTCGTCCCCCCTGTGTCCCTAGCGGCCACGGAATTCCCCCGCCGGGGCGCTAGGCCCTGTTCTCAAGGACGGTTTCATAGTGTTCCACGGTCGGGAACGGATCGTAATAGGGATGGAGCAGGTTCTTCCAGCGGAGGTACTGCGGCGAGCCCCGGAAGCCCACCGTGTGGGCCTCAACGGTCGTCCAGCGCGCCAGCAGCAGGTAACGCCCCTTCGTGCCGATGCACCGGAGAAGCTCGTGGGAGAGATAGCCCTCGGACCCGCTTATGAATGCGGAGGCGGCGGCAAAATCCCTCTCGAACGCCTCCTCCTGGCCGGGCCTGACGCAGAGGACCGCGCTCTCCAGGATCATGAGGGACTCCCTTCGATCGATGCCTTCAGCCCGGTGGCGCGGGGTTCTCCCCTGAGGGCAAGCGGTCCCCCATTCCTTGGAGAACGGCTGCCGGCGGGCATTGGATCCCGAGAAGGGTTGGGCTTGGGCATCCCATGGGAACTGCCACGGATTGCCCCGATTGTCCAAGCGAACCCTCGCGACCCGCCTTACGGCTAGCCCGATTTCTCGATCAATTCGATGGGAAGCACCTGCTCGGGGACAATGTTGAGCTTCAGCCCGTAGGTCAGCCACGTGCCCTTCGACCTGTAGAGGTCGAAGCAGCAGAACAGGGGTCCCTGCGGAAAATACGCCACGGCGTAGATCCTCCTCAGCCTGGACGTGGGGCTGTACACGGCAACGATCTCATAGGACTCCATCGGCCCAAAGGCCCCCGGCTTCTCGAACCCGGGGCCGATATCGGCCGGCAGGCCCACGGTGCTTATCGTTGCCGTAGCCGGCGCGCCCTGGAGCCATATGGAGATCGCGTCCCTCGAGCCCGTCGCCTTGTAGGCGTCGAATCCATTTGCGATCAGCGGCGGCGCCTCGGCGCCGACGGCGGACAGGCATACGAACGCGAAGACGAGGATTCCATTGATGGGTCTCATGGTAGGGGTGCTCTTGGGATGTATCCACCCTGGGGTGGGCGCAACTCCCTACTGCGACTGGGTTCACGGGTCCAGGGCCCGACGTTGGCGTGAGCCTCCCTATGGAAGGCGCGGCTCCCGCCCGGTGTCATTCCCCGGCTCGGCGCGACGTCCCTGCACCTCGTAGCGAAGCTCCACCATGCCGTTCCTGTAGGCCTTGACCTTTGCCAGATGCAGGGCGACGTCCCTGTCGAGGTTCCCGAAAAAGGGGATCCCCTCGCCAATCGCGACCGGGACGATCGAGTAACAGACCTCGTCGGCAAGCCCCAGGCGAAGGCATTGGCCTGTGACATCGCCTCCCCCGGCAAACCAGATGGTGTGGAACCTGGGGCGCAGGCGCCCATTCACAAGCTGCGCAAGGTCGCCCGAGTGGAACTCGACGGAGTCCCGGGTCCGCGGCAATGTGCGGCTGGTGAGGACGAAAGTGGGCTTGTCGCCGTACGACCATCCAAACCCCTTGGCCTCAAAACGAAGGGCCGTCTCATAGGTCCGCGATCCCATGACGTAGCAGTCGATCGTCTTGAGGAACGCTTCGATCATCTCCGGGGCCATGACCTCCCCGCCTGGAAACACGTCCGAGGTTTCGAGCCAGTCGACGCTCCCGTCCTTTCGGGCGATGAAGCCGTCGAGGCTGGCCACCATGTGGACCGTCACGCGAGAATCTGTCTTTGTCATCATTTCGCGCATTGCCGCCTAACGCCGGGGCCATCCGCACCAGCGGACGCGCCGCTCCATCCCCGCAGGAGGCGCGCCCGAGGATGGGGTCAGTACCGGCGCTTGGTCATGCATTTTCCTCTTCGACAGGAGAAAGAACAATCCTGCGCCCGACGGCACGAGGGAAAACGCACCGAAGACGCCAACAAAAAGCATCCTATCGCCGAACGCAGACATGCCACCGTAAGCCTGGGCGCCCGACTCGCCCGTGAGCGCCGCATGGAGAGCAACCGCCGCACAAGCCGCTATGAAGGCTGCAAGAAAGCCGGCGGCAACCATCGCGACCTTGAGGACTGGCTTCATGCCTTGATACGAACTATGCGTGGCGTTGGGATCATCCGCCTTAAGGAACGCGCGGCTCTTTCCTCGCAGGAGACTTTCCTGACCCAGGAGGCGGTTTCGATGATCGTTTCGGCAACTTCAAATCCTCAATGACGGAGGACGTCGTAACCACCGTGGCAAACTCGCCGTGCAGCGCCGCCAACGCGTGGAAATGCACCTCCTCCGGTTCTATTCGCGTTCCGAGATGGGACCGCCATTCGAACGCGGCTGTCGCATCCGAGACCACGTACGTGTCGAATCCAAGATTTCCAGCCATTCGAGCCGTCGTCGATATGCAATGAGGCGTAGTCAGCCCCACCAAAACAACCCGAGAGATGCCAAGCTGTCGAAGTTCAGCTTCGAGATTGGTCCCAATGAAGGCGCTATTTACATCCTTCTCGATGATCTTCTCTCCGGCCCTTGGGGCAACCCAGTCCTGAAAGCCGTTTCCCTCGCGACTCGGGTGCAACGGAGACGCTGGATCCCGGGAATTGTGTTTCACGTGAAGAACCGGCCAACCGACGGCTCTCCATGCTGAAAGCAAGAGCGCCATCTTGCCCTCGGCACCATCGTTGTTCCGAGCCCCCCAGTGCCTATCCGCGAACCCACGCTGGACGTCCACGAGTACCAAAGCGGATTTTGCGTAAGACATGTTTTTGCCTAACGGTGATCAGCGTTAACGATGGCACGACTCGTGCCGGAGGCGAACGTAGGACCCGATGACTGGGAATGAATCCCTATCCCTTTCGAGCGAACAAGCTGTTTCTACATAAAGGGAACCAATCATTCCGACTGCAGATATCGTGATGGAGGCAGGCCAAGCATCGGAACCTAAAAAGTTCTGGGCCGGAGTGACAGACGGTGTCATCGGCTTCTGAGCCTGGTCAGGATTTTTTGATGTGACTGAGCACATTTAGGACGACGCCGTTTGGATCCACCGCGAAAAAACGGCGAACACCCCATGGCTCAGATGTCAGCGGATAGACGATCTTGATGCCTTGCTCCACAGCCTTGGCGTGCACCGAATCAACGTCGATTACCTCGATGGAGATCGCGGGCGCCTGCGATAGAGGCTGTGCTTTCAAGACCGTAAGCTGCGCCGTCGGATTTTGAGGTGACACAAACGTGATGATCCAGCCCATATCCATACCGATGTCGAAGCCGAGAAACTCGGTGTAGAACTTTCGGCTCTCATCCATCCGATCGGAACTGATGTCTGGCACAACTCTTTGAATCGACATGGGGTAATCTCCTCTATTGCACAACGTTGAGGTTATCCGCACCAACGATGGCGCGACTTCTGCCCCGCAGGAGGCGTGACCGAGGTAAGGGTCGGTTCCCACGATTGGTTCGGCGTATTCATTATGTTGTGACGGGGTCACATTCTCATACCTCAATCTTTGACCTTCTTGCGCGCCCACGCTGCGCCGAAAGCAGTGCCAAGTGATACTCCAATGGCTGTCCCTAAACCTACATTGTGCATGGCTGCTCCTAGCGCAGTTCCGAAACAGAGGCCCAACGCGACTCCAATGCCTAGATATTTTTTGTCCATAAAGTTTTCCTTTTTGTTGATCTCGCCGCCGAACGTTGAGGTGAACCGCTCTAAGGAAGGCGCGGCTCCTGCCCCGCAGGAGACGTGCCTGACGCAAGAGTCGGTTCCGACGATTGGTTCGGCGTTAACTTGGGTAAGTTCATATTTCCGGCTAAAAGACGAAAAGAGCTACGCCAACCACTGCGGCGACGGCTACGAATATACAAACTGCTCTCGGTATGCCTGGACGGGCCTCCGCGGCGACCGAGCCGGAATTGAGGCTTACCGCCCGACGTATCGCCAGTAGCGCTGAAGCCGCGGCGACGATAATCAATACCACCTCGCTTACTCCAAAAAGCATTGGATGGGCTTGCCGCGAAACCAGAGTCCGACTCGCACCGGCCGTTACCCAGTAGCGGTCGCTCGAAGCGAGCGTCTGAGCGACCATCACGAAAAGAATCGTGAGGACAACGTAGCGTATGAATGAGCGGTCGGTAAGAAAAGAGGTCACGACGTGTTAGCCGAACGTTGAGGTGAACCGCCCTAATGAGGGAGCGACTCCTGCCCCGCAGGAGGCGTGACCGAGGAAAGAGTCGGTTCCGACGATTGGTTAGCCCGATCCAGCTTGACGATAGCATGATGACGTGTACCGTTATCATTCATGAGAACCATAGTCGATTTGCCTGACGAACAACTTGGGGCGCTTGCGCGTTTATGCGAGGAGCAAAAGATCTCCCGGGCTGAAGCGGTCCGCCGTGCCGTCGACCATTTGATCAAGGAATCCGCGACAAAACGGAAAGATGTCGGATTTGGTATCTGGAAACATAAACGTCTCGATGGCCGGAAATACACCGAAAAGCTTCGCGGGGAATGGCGTGATCGATGAGAGCAATTATCGATAGCGATGTTCTTATCGACTACCTTCAAGGTTCCGAGAGGGCTAAGAAGGAA
Source organism: Opitutaceae bacterium (assembly GCA_003151495.1). GTDB lineage: Bacteria > Verrucomicrobiota > Verrucomicrobiia > Opitutales > Opitutaceae > Palsa-1447. The sequence continues at coordinate 5,244 of PLXR01000027.1, read as the reverse complement.
TTAGAACGATATTCGAAACGCGAGATCAGCATCATATCCTGGATGGAAATCCTTGCGGGTGCAGATTCGACAGATGACGAAAAAGCGTGCTTGGAATTTCTGTCCGCCTTCACTGTCCATCAACTATCGGTTGATATTGCGAGCGAAGCGGTAAAGATCCGGAAGACTTTTCGGGTCCGGCTGCCTGACGCCATCGTGTGGGCGACTGCTCGAAGCGAGGGATGTCTGCTTGTGACACGCAATTCGAAGGACTTCCCACCTTCGGAACCTGGGGTGCGCATTCCCTACGTAGTTTAGGGAGGGCTAACGTAGAGGTGAACCGCACTAACGAAGGCGCGGCTCCTGCCCCGCAGGAGACGTGACTGACACCAGAGTCGGTTCCGACGATTGGTTCGGCGCGTTTTTCATAGTTTAGCGGCGGCGGGTTTACGCCAGATCCATCGGAAATTGGAAAGCATGTTAACCCCAACTGAGAAGAACATGGCGAGCACCGACGCCACAAGATATTGAACACCCGCCGCCTCCAATAGATTAGCCGCGCTCCACCAAATGCCGAAACCCAAAGCATTCGCTACGTGATACTGCCACAATCTCGTTAAAGTCGGTCGCGGGTGACCGAATACCCAACGATCAACAACTAGGAATCTCAAAATCGTGCCGATCTCTCCGGAAAGGAGAGTAGCTAGAGTGTAAGGCCAACCAAGAACGCCCGCCATCAACTTGAGCAAACCCAGGCCGACGACTGCAAATACAACACCTACCGCTAACCAACGAACAACCTGCGGGGAGATATATTTCTTAAAGCGCGTCATTGGCAGCCGAACGTTGAGGTGAACCGCTCTNNTCGGTTCCGACGATTGGTTCGGCATGCCTTGGCGACCTCGTAGCGAAGCAATCTTCGTGCTCAACTCCTCGACAAACTTTTCAGCAGCCAATCGTTTCCCTTTTGGCGCAAAAATCTGAAATAATAGCGCCCCTTCGGCGTTGACGAATTGATAGGCGACCACGCCACGCACCACTATGACGGAGCCGCCTAAAAAGCTAAAAGACCAAATCGATACGAGATACAAAGGACCCCAGTAAAATTGATCACGAAGCGATACCTTTGCAAATGCGAGTAGTGGCGCCAGGCCAATTGCGACCAGAATTATGGCCCCCAACACTCGGGGCGTCCTCACACGCCTCGGAGACGGATCAATATCGCGAAGCCAAAGCTCCTTTCCCGACGATAATCCAAGTGCGGAAGAGCGAATGATTACCTGTCTGTCGTCGACGAGGAGGGTGTCGCGACTGTAGCGCTTATCCTGTTGGAGCGTTAAATCCATGGATTATGCCGAACGTTGAGGTCATCTGCGCCAACGATGGCACGGCTCGTGCCCCGCACGAGACGTGNNTCGGATGCGACGATTGGTTAGGCGAAATCATCGTTTTGGACTATCGCGCATCCGCTCAAACATCGCAATGGCAACGATCCACAACAGAAACCCAAACGCGACAGTACACTCGCTCAACGTGTTTTCGGCGGATGTGACGAAAAAGTGGTTACCCCGGCCCATTCCAATTACCTGGCCCGTTGCAGCCGTCGGCACCGTAGGACTATTTCTTCGCAAATACTCCTCGTACGGGATGCCGCCGAGGAAGAACGCAGCCCCGAATATTGCGAAGAGAGAGGCTACTATTTTTCGGCCATGCATTTCTGAAGACGAATACCGCCTAACGTTGAGGTCAGCCGCGCCCCCGACGGCGCGGACCCTGCCCCGCAGGGACCGTGACGGAGGCAGGCGTCGGTTGCGACGATTGGTTCGACCTGTTCATTTCTTCTCTTCAAACAAGCACCAGTAGTAGTCAGGATTTTTCAGATATTCTTTTGATCCACGTCCAGCGTGCGGATGAACGTTGGCAATGTCGCTAGTGGTCTTACCAGGAGCGAGTTGGACGAAGTCGACGGCGTTGCCCGCGAGGTGGCGGCTTCGGGAGCCGTCAAGATACGAAACCTCGAATACCACGTAACCCATTCCGGATTCGCCGGCGGTATAAAGGCGCTTTGCCATTTCCTGAGGCAAACTAGTCGGGCTTTTTCTAATTTCTGTCACATCAACCAATCGAATCTCCTTCTTGCCTAAATCCTGCCCCGGCCAAACGCCCCAGGTGCGGATGTATTCACTGGATTCCACGACATAAACACAATCTTGCACCGTCCCATCGACCAGAACCACCTCGCAGGGATAGTACCTGATAGCGCCGTCGCCAGTCGCCGGCACGCCGCGCAATTGATTTCGTAACGCTTGTGTTAGTACCGGATACTCGCGCGTGCCATGTGAAAACGGCTCGAAACGGCGCGTAGCCTCGTCGAAGCGTCGTGTGCTCATGCCTTGGTCGAACGTTGAGGTGAACCGCCCTAANNGGGTCGGTTCCGACGATTGGTTCGGACTCATTTTCTTGTTCCTTATTAGATCAATTATCTATCGTTCTTTAAGCAACTTGGTAAATTATCCGCGCGAACCAAGCCAATCCCTGAAAAACTCTTTAAACTCTTCTCTTTGAGCGGAGGTCCAAGCTGACACCGGGAAACCAAATGCCTGGGATCCATCTCTCTTAAAAATAAGGATCCATTCCATGCGCCGTAGATGCCTCAATCCGAGAGCTACCACAAACGCCGCAAAAATGCCGAGTAGGTAGGCAACGAAATGCAGACGCGCCGGCAGCCCGTAAAAAGCTACTAGCGCCAGAACACAATAGCACGCCGGTATAAAAAGATGCCTGCTCGTAAACTCGCCCCTTCCTGTCGAAAAACCCAGGTCTGGAGACAGATCTTGCCACGAAAACGACCGAGCACCCTTCTCGATCCCGAGGCCTACGAAATCCCAAGTGCGCTCTAGCCGGTCGTGATGGAACGCCACGCAGCAATGCCAATTATTGTTCCTATAGAAAAACCGCTTAGCATCATGTGCCATCGAGTAGTGAACTATTCCAGCGCGACGGGTTATTGAGTCCGAACGTTGAGGTGAACCGCTCTANNCCGCAGGAGACGTGCCTGACGCGAGAGTCGGTTCCGACGATTGGTTCGACAGCCTCTCAAATTCCCTAAGCAGGCTCGGATACAACAAAACGCCCATGGACACTCCTCCGCTTTGCAATTGAATTGATCTAGTGCCCCTCACTGTCCTGAAGGCTATCGACGTTATATGGGTAAAGGAGATCTCTTTCCACATTTTTCCCGACCTGTCCAATTGGCGAATCGCGTCACCATCGAAAACGTATGCCTGCCCCACCATTTTCCATGCAACGGATCCAAGCCAAGCGTTCGCCGCTGCAAGCAATACAAAAAAGCACCGCCCCCAATCGAGCGGAAAATACGGACGTCCTTGTAATAGCACGAGAGCAATGAGGAATATGGGGCCCCCGATACCGACAACTCCCGCGAATGCAATGTGTGTAACCTTGCCAAATGTATCGTCACGGAACGTTCCCCGAATTCCTCGGAGAAGCTCAAGGTCACAAAATGTCGCAGGGGACTTCAACATGTCGAACGTCTTGGTGACCCGCGTTAACGATGGCGCGACTCGTGCCCCGCACGAGGCGTGACTGAGGCAAACGTCGGGTCCGACAAGTGGTTCGGCCTCGATAAGATTTCTATCTGAAAACTCACGTGGCTAATTTGTGGGATCCACTGTCCGGCGTCTATTTTTTGCGTGCACAACCGCTGTAGCGCCAAAAGCGGTTGCCATTGAGACGAAAACGGTGACTACGGCCGCGATCTTCAAATCATGGCGCGACATTCCAACCAGGTGACAAGACCAGACGGTAAGCGCAGTACAAAGTACGACCGCAGAGATGGGAGGTAGTAGTGTTTTCATATATGTGAGAGAGGTGCGGCCGAACGTCCTAATGATCCGCGGTGACGGATGGCGCACCTCCTGCACCAGCAGGAGGCGTGACAGACGGAGACGTCGGATCCGGTAGTTGGTTAGGCACGATCATACTGGAGTCGGGCCGAATGGAGTTTTTGAGACGCATGAAGGAAAAGACGCTCACGTTCACCCATATCTGAAGTGCCGTCTCGCTTTTCGAAATCGTCCACTGCGCACAAGAATAGCAGTAGGCCCCCATAGTCCATCGCCTCATCTTCTTTCGCCCGGTCACACTGCGCCATTGCTTCGTGAGCCGTTCTTTTCACATCGGCCCATTTCGCGGCCGTAGTAGCGCCACCGCCGGACGCGGAAAGTCGCAGTGCTTCCCTACAGTATTCGGCCATGTTAAAGCGGGCTGTCTTCACGTGCCTAACGTTGAGGTGAACCGCCTTAACGAGGGCGCGACTCCTGCCCCGCAGGAGGCGTGACCGAGGAAAAGGTCGGTTCCGACGATTGGTTCGGCAACGTTATCATTTCTTCCCGGCATCGAACTTTGCTTGCGAAACAACGACGAGCACGACGCCCACGAGGGCGGTATAGATCCCAAACTTCCTGAAGAGCCCAGTGGAAATTGCGAATCGCGCCGAGGACGCCATTCCGTAGATTGCCGGATCAATGGGCGGTTTCATACCATGGGGTTCAGCGACTGCCATGCCGGTACCGGAAGCAATGGCAACGAGTCCAATGCCTCGAATCCAAAACTTTAGGTCATAAAGCGACATACCAGATATGCGTGTTAACGAGTCTATGCGACGTTGCCGAACGTTGAGGTGAACCGCCCTAACGAGGGCGCGACTCCTGCCCCGCAGGAGGCGTGACCGAGGAAAGGGTCGGTTCCGACGATTGGTTCGGCATTTTTATTTCAGGACCATGAGTCCTGTCACTTTGGTTCCGAGTCCTGGTGTCGACGCCTGATATTTTAAAGGCACGCTATCGTATCTCCAGTGCTCGGTCTTGGTCTGCTTCTCGTATGGCCTGCCCGCTGCAAGCTTGTTCGCCATCCAAATCCAACCATCCAAACACTGCTCCTCGGTAAGATCAGCATCCCCGGATACGACAATTTCGTAGGTGTGATCATCAACTTTCCTAGCAACGAAGTCCGCAAATCCCCCGTTCGGACCGCCGATCTGCCTATGTGTTAGGGTCAGATTAGGGTCTGGACGCAGCGATGCGCACCCGGCGGAGAGCAGGAAGACAAGGGACAGGAATAATCCATTACGATATGTTCTCATCGTGTGGGGTACTGCCGAACGTAGAGGTCATCCGCACCAACGATGGCGCGGCTCCTGCCTCGCAGGAGACGTGACAGAGGCGGGTGTCGGATGCGACGATT
>PLXR01000098.1 GCA_003151495.1 Opitutaceae bacterium | reverse complement strand
ACCAGAGCTGGTTCTTCTGGCCGAGGACCAGGGCGAAGATGCGCCGGTAGGCGTTCTCGCGCTTCGTGGGGTCGAATCCCGCGACCCTCGCCTTCCCCGAGGTCGGGAAGATAAGCCCCGAGAGCATCTTCAGGGTGGTCGTCTTGCCGGCGCCGTTGGGGCCCAGGAAACCGACGAATTCCCCCTCGGCGATGGAGAACGTCACGTCCTTGGCCGCGGCGGTCTCGTCGTAGGTGCGGTTGAAGAGCCCCTTCACGCCGCCCCAGAAGCCGGGCTGCTTCTTGTAGGTTCGGAAGACCCGGGTCAGGTGCTCGACTTCGATCATTGCGGGCGCAAGCCAAGCACAACCGGCGACCTATATCGAACCCAGCTTCGAGAAATCGAGCACCGAGTGGCTGATGTAGCCGGCGTCGAGGGCCGCCCTGTCTGTCAGCGGCGTCTCAGGGGACGTGTCCTCCCCGAGCCTGAAGACAAGCCGGTGGGTGCCATTCTCGCCCTGGGGGCTGAAGAGTCCCGGCAGCATGACCCTGGCGGGGATCGTGCGGCGAACCTCGGCCCCCGCCGCGCAGGGGTAGGGGAAGTTCAGGTTGTGGACGATGAAGCTCCGGGCGGGGGTCGCCTGGGCGAGAGCCGGGGCGATCCTCGCGCAATGGCCCGCGGTCTCCCGGAGGATGGCCAGGAGGGCGCCGTCGGGCGTCCCGCCCCTATCCTTGAGCGCCTCGTACACCGGGATGTCCAGGCTCTGCGAGACGGCGATTCCGGGCAGGCCGTGGAGGGCCCCCTCGCACGCCCCGGCCACGGTGCCGCTGCCCAGGATGAAGCCGAGGCTCGCGTTGACGCCCACGTTGATCCCGCTCAGCACGGCCTCGGGCTCCTCGGGCAGGAGGTGGTCGATCCCTATGTTGACGCAGTCGCAGGGCGTGCCGTCGACCGCCCAGGTCGGGCAGCCCAGGCCGAGGTCGATCCGCTCCGAGTGGACCTCGCGATGGCGCGACTTCGAGGCCCCGGTCCAGCTCTGCTCAACCTTGGGCGCGACGACGTAGACCTCCTGGCCCGCGGCGATGAGCGCGCGGACCAGCTCGTGCATGAAGACGGACCCGATTCCGTCGTCGTTCGTTACAAGGATCCTCACCCGTCAGGACTGGACGGGCTCGGCCGCCGGGGCCGTGTCGCCCTGCTTCTGGGACTCCATGTCCTTCATGGCGGCCCGGCGCGAGAGGCGCACCTTGCCGGAGCGCTCGTCGATGCCGATGCACTTGACCCAGATCATGTCGCCCATCTTGACGACGTCCTCGGTGCGGCGCACGCGGAAGTCCGCGAGCTCCGAGATGTGGACCAGGCCCTCCTTGCCGGGCGTGCACTCGACGAAGCATCCGAAATCCTTGATCCCGGTGACGCGCCCGTTGTAGAGCTTGCCGACCTCGATCGGGGCGCCGCCGCCCCCGCCGCCGCCGGAGCCGCCGCCGCAAAGGCCGTCGATCTCCTGGATGGCGCGGGCCATCGCCTCGCCGTTGTTCGAGTAGATGAAGACCTTGCCTGAATCGTCCTCGGCAATGTCGATCTGGGCGCCCGTGGTTTCGGTGATGCGCCGGATGGTCTTTCCGCCGGGCCCGATGAGCAGGCCGATCTTCTCGGGGTCGATCTGGATCGTCTGGATGCGCGGGGCGTACTTGCTCAGGTCGGCGCGGGGCGCCGGCATGACGGCGAGCATCTTGCGCAGGATCTCGATGCGGGCGTCGCGGGCCTGGTAGATCGCGGCCTTGGCGATCTCGAAGGGCAGGCCGTTGATCTTGAGGTCGAGCTGGAAGCCCGTGATGCCCTTGGTCGTCCCGGCGAGCTTGAAGTCCATGTCGCCGAAGTGGTCCTCCTCGCCGATGATGTCGGTGATCGTGACCCATTTCGCGATCGAGCCGTCGGCGGCGTTGTCCGTCATCAGGCCGCAGGAGATCCCCGCCACAGGGGCGATGATCGGGACGCCGGCGTCCATGAGGGAAAGGCATCCGCCGCAGATCGACGCCATGGAGGTCGAGCCGTTCGAGGCCATGATCTCCGAGACGACGCGGATCGAGTAGGGGAAGGCGTCCTCCGGGGGCAGGATCGGCACGAGCGAGCGCTCGGCGAGGGCCCCGTGACCGATCTCGCGGCGGCCGGGGGCGCCGAAGCGGCCCGTCTCGCCCACCGAGAACGGCGGGAAGTTGTAATGGAGCATGAAGCTCTTCGACGTGGCGCCGCCGGTGAGGCCGTCCATGTCCTGGGCCTCCTTGGTGGGCCCGAGGGTCGTGATGACCATGGCCTGGGTGTCGCCGCGCTCAAAGATGGCGCTGCCGTGGACCATGGGGAGGACGCCGACCTCGCAGCCGATCTGCCTGAGCGACTTCGCATCGCGGCCGTCGGCGCGGACGCCGCGCTCGAGGACCGTCTTCCTGTAGGCCTTGTACTGGAGGTCCTCAAAGACGACGTTCAGGTCGACGTCGGTGAACTTTCCCTCGCCGAGCTCGGCGACGAGCGCGGCCTTCGTCTCCTCCTTGATGGCCTTCATGTTGGCGGAGCGCGCGGCCTTCTCCTTGCCAAAGATGGCGTCGGGAATCTTCGGGCCCGCGATGCGCTCGATGATGGCGCGCGCCTCGGGCGTTGCCCCGACGATCGGGAACACGGCCTTCGGCTTGCCCGTGAGGGCGACAAGGTCCTTGATGGCCTTGATGATCGGCTGGATCGCCTTGTGGGCGAACTCGAGCGCCTCGATGAAGCGATCCTCGGGAAGCTGGTCGGCGCTGCCCTCGATCATCAGCATGTCCTTCTCGTTGCCCACGTAGATGAGGTCGAGCGAGGACGAGAACATCTGCTCGATCGTGGGGTTTGCGACGAACTGGCCGTCCACCAGGCCGACGCGGACGGCCGCGATCGGCCCGTTCCACGGGATGTCGGAGAGGGCGAGGGCGGCGCTGGCGCCGTT
>PLXR01000064.1 GCA_003151495.1 Opitutaceae bacterium | reverse complement strand
ACCGGCATGGGCTTCGAGCGCGTCTCCGGGATCCACGCGTCGACGAAGGGCTTCACGGACTTCTCGGCCGAGCCCTCCAACTACGACTCGGACATGTTCGCGCCGATCTTCGCCCGGATAGCAGAGCTCTCGGGGAAGGCCTACGGGGCCACCGTGCCCTCCCGCAGGATCGGCCTCACCGAGCAGGAGCGCACCGACGTCGCATTCCGGGTGCTCGCCGACCATGCGCGCTGCGTCTCATGCGCCATCTCCGACGGGATACTCCCGGGCAACGAGGGGCGCAACTACGTGATACGCAGGATCCTGCGCAGGGCGGCCCTCTACGGACGGCACCTGGGGCTCACGACGGGCTTCTTCGAGAAGCTGGTCGACCCCGTCCTCGCGTCGCTCGGGGACGTGTTCCCCGAGCTCAGGCGCCAGGAGTCGACGCTGCGCCGCGTGATCCGCTCCGAGGAGGAGAGCTTCGGGAGGACGCTCGAGCGGGGCCTCAGGCGCTTCGACGAGGCCTTCGAGAAGGTGGACGCCGCCAGGAGCCTGGACCGGCTGGCGACCGACGAGGGACGCACCGCGGACAAGGACGAGTTTGAAGGCAACACCCTGCCCGGCGCCGTCGTCTTCGAGCTCTACGACACCTACGGCTTCCCGCTGGATCTCACCCAGGTGATCGCGGCCGAGCGCGGCATCGCGGTCGACGCGGCGGGATTCGAGCTCCTGATGGAGCAGCAGCGCGAGCGTGGCCGCTCCGCCCAGAAGAGGGAGGTCATCGTCGCGGCCACGGAGGGCAGCGGGCCCACGGCACACGCGCCGACGATCTTCACGGGCTACGCTCTGGAGCCCCTGAAAGGCACCCCGGCGAGCCTCCTCGAGGTCGTGGCCTCCGCCCAGGGCCCGTTCCTCGTCTTTGACCGGACCCCCTTCTACGCGGAGATGGGCGGCCAGGCGGGGGACACGGGGCACGCCCTCGTGGGCGGCGCCGCGCTCCCGATCGTCGACACGGTCAAGGACAAGTCGGGCCGCCACCTCCACCGGCTCGCCCCGGGCGCGGCCGTCCCCTCCCCCGGCCAGGCGGCGGAGCTTTTCGTCGAGCCCGCGCGAAGGCGCGCCGTGCAGCGCAACCACACCGCCACCCACCTGCTGCACTGGGCGCTCCGCAAGGTGCTGGGCACCCACGTGCGCCAGGCCGGATCCCTCAACACGCACGAGCGCCTGCGCTTCGACTTCTCGCACTTCGAGGCCGTGACCCACGCCCAGCTCCGCGAGATCGAGGAGCTCGTCAACCAGCGGGTGCTCGAAAACGCGAGGGTCGGGTCCTACGAGGTCGAGTTCGACAGGAAGCCGGAGGGCACCCTCGCCTTCTTCGGCGAGAAGTACGGCAAGGTAGTGCGCGTCGTCGACATCGGCGGCTACAGCCGCGAGCTCTGCGCCGGGACCCACGTGGCGTCCACGGCGGAGGTGGGCCTCATCAAGGTCGTCCACGAGAGCGCGATCGCCGCGGGCACGCGGCGCATCGAGGCGGTGGCCGGCGAGGGGGCGTACCGCCACGCCCTCCAGGCCTTCGACACGGTCGACTTCGTCGCCCAGAGGCTCGGCGCCGCCCGGGAAGATCTCCACTCGCGGATCGAGTCCGTGCTCGCCGAGAAGCACGAGGGCGAGAAGAGGCTCAGGGCCTTCGAGCAGAAGGCCTCGGCGAGCCTTGCGCATGACCTCGCTGCGAAGGCGTCCGCCGAGGATGGCCTCAAGTTTGTCTCGGCGGTCGTCGCCGCCGACTCACCCGACGCGTTGCGCGCCCTTGGCTCCCAAATACTTGCGCAGCTGGGGGAAGGGGTCGTTAGGCTCGGCGCCGTCTTCGGCGAGAAGGCCACCGTCGTGGCATTCTCCTCGCCGGCCGCGGTCAGGGCCGGCCATCAGGCGGGCCGGATCGTCAATGAGATGAGCCTCCAGCTCGGCGGCAAGGGCGGCGGAAAGCCGGACTTCGCGATGGGCGGCGGCCGGGACGCCGCAAGGCTCCAGCAAATACTCGGCGCACCCTTGCCGAAGGGCGGGTCCCAGGGCAAACTGGCCTGATGCCCACCTCCCCGGAGGTCGCCGCCGCGCAGCTCGACTGCATCCTGGCCTTTGACGCCAACAACCGCCTTGCGGTCCGCAGGCTCGGGTCAAAGGCGGGGCTCGCGTTCACCGGTTCGAGCCCCGGGATGGCCCTCGGGCGCCTCGAGTCGGCCTTCAGGAGCCACACGGCCCCTGCGGAGCGCCTGACGGTCGACGCCGGCGGGCGCACCTACCGCCTCCACCTCGCCCAGGTCGAGGGTGCCCCTGCGGACCCTGAAATCGCCTTCCGATCCGTCGAGCAGCTCGCCGCCGAGCCCGGATCCCTGGCCCCGTCGCTCGCGGGAATCCTAGGCCGGCTCGGGCCGCTCCTGATCGAGATCCCGTACCTCAACCTCGGCGAGAACGACTTCATCTACAAGTTCAGGCCCGAGAAGGAGCGCAACACCGCGATCTACGCCCAGGACGCCGAGGCGGGCGCGATCTACCAGTCGCGCCTGTGCGCCGCCATCAAGGCGCTCGCCCGCCGCCACGAGCGCACGGCGACGGCGCCCGTGATGCTCGACTTCGGGGCGGTCCACTACCTTGTCCCGAGCCACTTCGGGTTCTGCCTGGGCGTGAAGAACGCGATCGAGCGTGCCTATGAGACCCTGACCGAGAATCCCGGCCGGCGCGTCTTCATGCTCTCCGAGCTGATCCACAACCCCTTCGTCAACTATGACCTGATCCGGCGCGGCCTGCGCTACCTGCAGACCGACAAGGGCGTGCCCCACGCCAGCTCCCCGGGCGGGCCGGACCTGTGGGACTCGCTGACGCCCGAGGACATCGTGATCATCCCCGCGTTCGGGGCGACCGACGAGGACAAGCGGCGGCTCGTGACCAAGGGCATCGCCGTCCGCCAGTACGACGCGACCTGCATGCTCGTCGAGAAGGTCTGGAAGGCGGCGCGGGCCTATGGCAGGGAGGGCTACACGGTCGTCATCCACGGCAAGCACGAGCATGAGGAGACCAAGGCCACATTCTCCAACACCCGCCGCCATGCCCCGGCAATCATCGTGAGGAACCTGGAGGAGACCCGCCTCCTCGGGGAGATGATCCTGAGCGGGGACGCCGGGACGCACACCCGCTTCGAGTCCCTGTTCGCCGGGAAGTACACGGAGGGATTCCGGTTTGACCGCGACCTCGGGCGGGTCGCCGTCGTCAACCAGACGACCCTCCTGATGAACGAGACCCGGGAGATCATCTCCTACCTGCGCGACGTCTTCGCCCTCAAGTTCGGCCGCGATGAGCCGGGCGCGCTCCCGAGGGTCGGCGGCCAGGGGCGCAACGACACCCTGTGCTACGCGACGCAGGTGAACCAGGACGCGCTCGCGCGGGCCCTGGAGGAGCCCCTCGACGCGGCCTTCGTCATCGGCGGCAAGAACTCGTCCAACACCTACCAGCTCTACCGCCTCTGCGAGAAGCGCCTGGGACGGAGGGCGTTCTTCATCCAGAGCGAGGCCAACATCCTCTCCGCCGAGGTGGCCGAGCACTACGTCTTCCCTGCGAAGGGGCTTCCCGGCCAGGGAGGCCAGGTCGAGCGGAGGCCCCTGTGGGCATTGCCGACCTCCGCGCCGGGGACGCCTCCGAGGAGGGTCCTGGTTACCGGCGGGGCCTCGTGCCCCGACGGCATCATCCAGCAGGTGATCTCCAGGATAAACAGCTTCTACCCCGCGGGGGAGCTCCGCGACATCGAGGCGGTGCTTGCCGACCTGGCCGGGACCTGAGGCGGACCCGTCCCGCTGCGGTCAGAACCTGACCGTCATGCCGCCCTTGAACCCCTCCTGGCTTCCGAAGTCGACCTTGGACGAATAGGAGGTCCCCGGGCCGCTGGAGACCGTCTGCCGGTAGCTCCCCGCGCCCTGGTAGACGCCTCCCATGTAGAATCCCGCGGTTTCGGTCAGCTGGTAGAGAAGGTCCACGTCGACATAGTACGCGGGAAGCAACTTCGAGTTCTGCTTTGCATCCAGCGTTGTGAAGTTCTCCCCGGTCGCGATGTTGAGGTCCTCGAGGACGCTCAGGACGGAACCGGCGTAGATGACCGCCGGACCCGCGCTCACGTTGAACGTGAAGTGGCTCCCGATCGGCATGATCAGGGTCGGGCCCACGCGCAGCGTGTAGTACGCGCCCTCGGTGAAATACCGGTTCGTCGTGGTCGTCGCGAGGTCGGTCTTGGTGCGGCTGAGGGGGACGTTCCCGAGGAGGATCTCCTGGTTGACGCTCTGGCTCTGCGTGGTCGAGCCCGAGCCGGAGACCGGCTGGCCCTGCGAGTTGTAGACCGTCTGCGTGCCCGTGAACGGCGAGGAAAAGGGCGCCGGCGGCGGCACCTGGCCGAAGAGGTCGTACGTGTCGGTGATCGTGTGGATGGTCGTCGGCACCGAGGCGTAGATGCTCGAGTGGATGTCCGCGATCGAGAATCCCGCGGTGAAGCTCCACTTCATGTGCTTGCCGACCTTGCCCATGTCGCGGTCAAGGATCAGCTCTACACCGGCGTTGGCCTCCCCCGACTTCGTGTGCGTGGCCGTGTCCGTGATGTCCGAGGAGTAGGTGTGGAAGGCCAGGTCGCCATTCGGGAGAAGCTGCGTGGTGGGGACGCCGAAGTTCGTCACCAGGCTCGTTGTGGAATTGTTGTAGCTCCAGGTGTTGGTCCGGCCGTCCGAGACGATCGGGACGCTGATCGAGCCCCCGAGTCCGGTCGGCGCCGTGACCGTGCGGGCGTCGGGGGAGATGGTCCCGTCGATGTAGGTGCGCGAGACGTTGGCGACCGTCACGGTCGAGTCGTCGCCGGGATTCACGGTCGAGGCGACGGAGCCCTGGCCGCCGTAGCTCAGCTTGGGGCCCCGGAGCAGGAAGCGCCCCCCCAGGCTCAGGGTCGACTTCGGGACGTAGACGTACTCGTCGAGCTGGTTGAAGTTGGGGATCTCCTCGGGGGCCTGCTTCTCCTCCTCATCGGCCGCACGGAGCCCGGCAAGGGGAAGGCATGCGAGGCAGAGCGCGTATCGGAGGAATCTCATGCTATGGTGGTGGAAGGGGTTGGACGCCGGGTCCCGAGAAAAGTTTCATCAAAATAGGGGGCCCGACCAAACCGCGTCAAGGATCATGCCCGCATTTCGTCGTCGTCCGCGGCGGCGTCCTCGGCCTTGAGCGCCGCGGCCGCATCGGGGCTCTCCGCGGCCTCCCCCTCCCTGAACTTCCTCGTCCGCACCTTCAGCTCCTCCTCGCGCTGGTCCAGCTCTATCTCCCTCTCCTGCTGGTTCTGGACCTTCTCGAAGAGGCGGGTCTCGCTCTCGTCCATGAACTGCTCCCGCTCGCGCAGGGCGTTCTGGGCCTCCTTGAGCACGGCCTCCTGGCGCTCCAGCTCGGACTTCAGCGCCTCAAGGGCGTTCTTTTCCTCGGGCGAGACATGGACGGGCGTCGACTTCCGCGAGGCCGCCACCAGCTGTTCGCGGGCCGCCATGAGCGCCTCGGCCTCGGCCAGTTCGCGCTCGAACTCCTTCAGGCGGGCCTCGCGGTCCTGCACGACGCGCTCGCGCTCGGCGAGCTTGAGCTCGAGCTGGCGAAGCGAGCGCTCGATCTCGGCGATCCGGGAGTCCTCGGCCTCGTTGCGGCCCCCTATCGCCGGCCTCGTCGCCGAGACGATGGCCCTGATGGACTCCCTGGCCGCCGCCGACGTCGCGGAAACCGAGAACGGCCGGCTCGTCTCCGACCGATTCCGCCGCAGCGACAGGTTCCCAATCGATTCAGTCCTCTTGACTGGAAACCGAATGTTGGAGGGATCTGCCATTCTGGTTCGCCTTCGGATCGCTCCTTATTTCTTGAAGAGTCTGCCGAAAAATCCCTTCTTTCCGGGCTCTGTCGGGGTGGTTCCAGAGCCGGGCCTGATCAGCTGGCGGACAAGGTCGGAGACTTTCTTCTCCAACTCCACGTTGCCAAGGACGCCGAGTTGGCGGACCACTGCGCCCGTCTCCGCGAATTCCTTCCTGAGCAGGTTGAAATCGTCCAGGAACCACACGATGGCCTCCCGGGCTTTCGGCATGGGGTTGGGAAGGCGGACAGCCTGTCCGAGGGCCTCCACAAGGTGGAGCCCCTTCGAGCCCTTCCGGAAGGGAAGGATCTCCACAAGGGTCGTCTCGTCGATGTTGGAAAGTGCGTTGAGCAGCTTCCGGAAGTCGCCCCCGATGATCACGTTCTGGGACATGCCCTGGGCGAATACCGCGAATTCACCGAGCGTCTTCAGGTGCTCGAGCTTGCAGAACTCGACCGTGTCGGAGCCCAGCGCGGTCAGCGAGATCGGGAAGTTCTCCGGTATGCCGATCCTCGACATGTTCTTAAGGAGAGGGTTGTCGCGCACCGCCGCGGCCTGGGTCTGCTCGACCATGTCGCCGAACGGGGTGTCGAATGCGAGCGTCTCCTTCAGGATGGAGATCAGCAGGTCGAACTTGTCGGCCGACTGTCCCTTCAGGGCGAGGAGCTCGAGCGCCTCGTCATAGCTCATGTCGATGTACTTGGCGGGCGTCTCGTCCTTCGCCTTCACGGGCCACACGGGCCCGTCGAGGTTCTGCGCAAGGCTCGATATCTGCGTGTCGACCATGATCGAGCTAGCGAAGGCGGTTCTAATCTCGTCCCAGTCCTTTTCCGTGTATTTCGGTTCGGCCATTTTCGTAGGAATCAAAACTGCGGTTCGTGCTGGGCAATCTCGGTGGCGAGCTTCCTGTAGTCGTTGGTGACGGAATCCGTCGTGTCGGCGCCCTCCGTGCCGACCAGGATGACCGGCAATCCAAGGGCGACCGAGCGCCTCACGACCATGGCGTCGCGGATCTGGGTGTTGAAGATCTTCGAGCTCGGCGCGGCGCGCTTTGCCGCGCGGAACTGGTTCAGGCGCAGCTGCATGCGCATCTTCGGAACCTCGATGTCAACCCCGGTCCGGATCGAGTTGAAGATGAGGCCCTGGACCTGCGCGGGCGCGCCCATGGATGCCTTCCGGAAGCTGCCGGAAATCGCGTGGAATTTCTGGAGCTTGTCCACAAGGAGCGTGAAGCCGATGAGGCTGAGCGCGTCGGGGTTGGACGGGACGTAGATCTCGTTGGAGGTGAAGACGCCGCACTGCGAGGCCCGGAGGATGTTCGGCGGGCAGTCAAAGAGTATGAAGTCGTATTCGGGCTCGACCATCGCGACCTGCTCGCAGAACACGACGTAGGCAGGGCGCTTCGGGTCCCCCGTGTACTCGGCCTCGAGGTCGACCAGATTGAAGCTCGTCGGCACGAGATCCAGGCCCGGGAGAAGCTTCTCGCCGGCCTTGCCCTCGACCACATCCTTCAGGATGAGGTCCCTTATGTGGCTCTTGCCGGGATCGAATATCGAGTAGATCGAGCCCTCTCCAGTGGCGTTGATCTTGTTCCAGCGGTCGAGCTTGAGCAGCCAGATGCTCGCGTTCGACTGGGTGTCCAAGTCGAAGAGCAGGACGCGCTTGCCCATTTTCGCCAATGCCGCAGCCGTATTCACAATGAGCGACGTCTTGCCAACGCCACCCTTGTAATTGATGAAGCTTATTTTACGCGCCATGCTTTAGGTGCGGGAGTTCTAATAATCACAAAGCAATGTGCGGCCTCATCTTGCGGTCCGCGAGTCAAAAACGCCCGCAGAACTACGCAGATTCACGGAAGGGCCGAATCACTCAGACGCCACCCATTTGAAAACAAGGGTGGTGAGCGGCGGAAGCGTCAGGTCGATCGACTGGGTGTAGCCGTCGCGCGGCTCATCCGTCGTCGATCTCCCGCCGTCGTTGCCGAGGCCGGATCCCCCGTAATATTCGCTGTTCGAGTTGATCACCTCCCGCCAATGGCCTCGGCGCGGCACCCCCAGCCGGTACGCCCTCGGGCCCCCTCCGAAGTGACCGACGACGACGAACAGCGTGCTGTCGGTCGCGTCCGATCGCAGGTAGGAGAGAACGTTCGCGTTCGCATCCATGCAGCTGATCCAGCGGAAACCGTGCGGGTTGAAGTCGTTTGACCCGAGGACGGGCTCGGCCGAGTAGAGGCGGTTCAGGTCGCCGACCAGCCGCCGTACGCCCTCGTGGTCCATGTACTGGCACAGGTGCCAGTCCAGGCTCGCCTTGTGGTTCCACTCCTGCGCCTGGGCAAACTCGCAGCCCATGAAGAGCAGCTTCTTGCCAGGGTAGGCCCACATGTGGGTGTAGAGGGCGCGCAGGTTCGCCGCCTTCTCCGGGATGTGCCAGGCGCCCATCTTGTAGAGCATCGACGCCTTGCCGTGCACGACCTCGTCGTGCGAGAAGACCGAGATGAAGCGCTCGGCATACTGGTAGAGCATGCCGAAGGTCAGGTCGTTCTGGTGGAACCGCCGGTGGACCGGCTCCTTCGAGAAATACTGCAGCGTGTCGTGCATCCACCCCATGTTCCATTTCAGGTCGAATCCGAGACCGCCCTCGGCGGTGGGCCGCGTCACCCCCGGGAACGAGGTGCTCTCCTCGGCGATCATGAGCGCGCCCGGGTAGTACCCGTGGACCAGGTCGTTCACCCGCCTCAGGAAATCGATGGCCTCGAGGTTCTC
>PLXR01000081.1 GCA_003151495.1 Opitutaceae bacterium | reverse complement strand
CCGGCGTCGAGCGGGTGATGGGCTTTTGTTCGGAGGACGATGTCGAAGCCTTTTTCCAGACCGTCCCGGAATTCGAGAAGATGCTGATCAACTCCGGCATCATCCTGCTCAAATACTGGTTCTCAATCACCGACGATGAACAGCACATGCGCTTTCAGATGCGCATCCACGACCCGATCAAGCAGTGGAAGCTGAGCCCGATGGACCTGGAATCGCGCCGACGCTGGGAGCAGTACACCAAGGCCAAGGAGGTCATGTTTGAGCGCACCCACACCCCCGAGGCCCCGTGGTGGGTCGTCCAGGGCGCCGACAAGAAGAAGGCCCGGCTCAACTGCATCCACCACCTCCTCTCGCAGGTCAAGTACTCGGAGGTCGAGCACGAGCCGGTCGTGCTGCCCCCCCGCGTGCACCATCCCAACTACCGGCGGGAGCCCGTCCGGCCCGAGATGATCGTGCCCGAGATCTACTGAGCCGGCGCGCTCACGCGAGGCAGCAGTTCTTGTATTTCTTCCCGCTCCCGCAGGGGCAGGGGTCGTTGCGGCCCACCTTGGGGTGCGCGGAGCGGACGGGCGCGGGCCCGAGGCGCGCGGCGCGGGTGTAGATCCAGCGGCCGTCCCGGCGCGCGAATTCCGCCTTCTCGTGGAGGACACCCTCCCCTGACCCCTGGGAATAGTAGGCCGAGAAGTCGACGAAGGCCGAGTCGGGGGTCCTGCCTGGCTCGTGCCCGTGGACGACGAGCCGCATCCAGTTCTCCGAGGGGGCGACCTCCTCCTCTACGAACGGGAGCGACGCGGTCCCGAGGTAGGTCCGGTGAAGGAAGGGGTAGTCGCCGACGACGTGGGCCGTGAAACGCGCCCGCATCAGCTCCTCGGCTGTCGCGGGAATCCGGAGCTGCCTGAGGACCGGCTCGCAGCACTCCCCGTAGGCGCGCCCGCTGCCGCAGGGGCAGGCGCCTGCGGAATCCGGGACCGGGCGGGAAGGGGTTTCGTTCGGCATCGAGCCCTGTTAAGCCCCGATGCCCGGGCAACGCGAGCGAGAAGTCCGAAGGGCCCCGCTCGCGGGAAAATTCACCGCCGAGCGCCTGGGGATCAAAGGGTAAGCGGAGCCGGCGCAATGGGCGCTAATTTTTCGAGCAGTTGGGGCCGATGGAGGAGGTTCACATTTCGGCCATGCACAGGGACCCCTTCATCACCCGCGAGCTCCAGGCGATCGAGCAGATCGTCCGGGACGAGACATGGCTCGAGGGGGAGCGGCGCCGCAACTTCGTCTCCCCGGACGACCCGGTCGTCCGCGAGAACGTCTGCCGCGTGATTCTGAGGATCGGCGCCCAGCTGAGGGAAAGCCTGGGAGGGGGCGAGTCGCAGCACCTGCCGGCGCAGGGCGACAGGTCGCAGGCCTGCTGACGGCCCCCGGGGGACCCGGGACGTGAGCGGCCTCACCCGCCGGGTGAACAGATCAGGAGGCCTGCCCGGCCCGGGTCCCCGGCGCATGCGGGGCTTGAAAAACCCTCGAGCGCCCAAATAGGGTGGCCCATGCAGGAAACCAGCCCGGGACCGATGCGCCGCCCCCGGCAGTGGGGCATGGTCCTCCTGGTCTTCGGGGTCGCGCTCGCATGCTACTGGCCCGCGCTCCACGGGGCGATGCTCTGGGACGACGCCGGCCACGTCACCCGTCCCGGCCTCCAGCCCCTCTCGGGCCTGGGCCGGATCTGGACGGACGTCCGCGCGACGCAGCAGTACTACCCCGTCCTTCACAGCGCGTTCTGGATCGAGCACCGGCTATGGGGCGACTCGACGCTCGGGTACCACCTCCTCAATGTCCTACTCCACGCGACGTCGTGCTGCCTCCTGGCCGTGGTGCTTCGCAGGCTGTGGTCGGCGCGGCCCGGGTCGGCGCCGGCCGGCGCGGAGTGGGCCGCCGCTCTCCTCTTCGCCGCGCATCCCGTCTGCGTCGAGTCCGTGGCGTGGATCTCCGAGCAGAAGAACACGCTCTCCCTTGCCTTCTACCTCCTGGCCGGCGCCGCCTACCTGGATTTCTCGGAGAGGCGCCGGCCCGGCGCGTACGTCCTCGCCCTCCTCCTCTTCCTGCTGGCGCTCGGCACGAAGAGCGTGACCGCCACGCTCCCGGCCGCGCTGCTCGTGGTGCTGTGGTGGAGGAACGGGCGGCTCTCATGGCGGCGCGACGTCGCGCCCCTCGCCCCCTGGCTCGCCGTCGCGGCGGCGAGCGGGATGTTCACCGCCTGGGTCGAGCGCAGGCTGATCGGCGCGGAGGGCGTCGGCTTCGAGCTGACCGCCCTCGAGCGCGTGCTCCTGGCCGGGCGGGTCATCTGGTTCTACGCCGGGAAGGTCGCCTGGCCGGCCGACCTCGCGTTCTTCTACGGACGCTGGAACGTCGCGTCGGAGTCGGCCGGCTGGGCGCCCTACCTGGGGGCCGCGGTCGCCGTGACCGCCGCGTTGTGGGTCTTCCGCCGGAGGTGCCGGGGCCTCCTGGCAGGCTGGCTCCTGTTCGTGGGGTCGCTCTTCCCCGCGCTCGGCTTCTTCAACGTCTACCCCTTCGTCTTCTCCTACGTCGCGGACCATTTCCAGTACCTGGCGAGCCTCGGGTTCATAGCGACTGCGACCGCGTCCGCCGCCGCGGCCATGGCCAGGGTCCCCCGCCTGCCCCGCGGGTCGGGATCCCTCGCGGCCGCCGGGCTGGTCGGCATCCTGTCCCTACTCTCGAACCGGCAGTGCCGCCTCTATTCCGACGACGAGACCCTCTTCCGCGCCACGATCGCGCAAAGCCCGGGGAGCTGGATGGCGCACCACATCCTCGCGTTCAGCCTCGCCATGTCGGGAACCCACCAGGCCGAGGCGGTCGACGAGTACCAGCGCGCCCTGCGGATAAACCCGGACTATCCCAACGCGCACATCGGGCTCGGGATCGAGCTGGCCAAGCTTCCCGGGCGCGGGGCCGAGGCGATCGGGCACTACGAACGCGCGCTCGAGCTGAAGCCCTGGGCCGCCGACGCCCACAACGACCTGGGGCTCGTCCTCTCGGGGATGCCCGGGAGGATGCCCGAGGCGATAGGGCACTATGAGGCGGCCCTGCGGACAAGGCCCGACTACGCCGAGGCCCACGCAAACCTGGCCGACGCCCTCTCGGGGATGCCCGGGAGGATGCCCGAGGCGCTGGCCCACTACGCGGAGGCCGTGCGCCTGAGCCCCGCGTTCCCGGAAATCCGCGTGAACTACGCCCTCGCGCTGGCGCGGGCGCCGGGACGGGCGAACGAGGCGGTGGCGCAGCTCGAGGAGGCGCTTCGCCTCGCTCCGGGCAACGCCTTGGCGCATGCAAGCCTGGCAAACCTCCTTGCATCGATGCCCGGCAGGATGCCGGACGCGCTCGGGCACTACGAGGCCGCACTGCGGATAAGTCCTGACCTGGCATGGGTGCACCTTGCCCTGGCGCTTCAGCTTTCCTCGCTCCCGGGAAGGGACGCCGAGGCCGAGCTCCACGCAAACGAGGCGCTGCGGCTCGCGCCTGGCACCGCCGAGGCGTACAATTGCCTCGCCATCATCGAGGCCCAGAGGGGACGCCTCGACGAGGCGCGCCGCAACTGGGAGAAAGCCCTCCAGATAAGGCCGGGCTACGAGACGGCCCTCGACAACCTCCGCCGCCTCGAGCGGCTGGAGAGGGGCCGCGGCGGGCCCAGATAGCCCGGCCCCCTGGCGGCTCAGCGAA
Source organism: Opitutaceae bacterium (assembly GCA_003151495.1). Lineage (GTDB taxonomy): Bacteria > Verrucomicrobiota > Verrucomicrobiia > Opitutales > Opitutaceae > Palsa-1447. Next base: position 8,526 of record PLXR01000081.1, on the reverse strand, counting down.
GCGCCTGCCGGACGACCCCCGCGAGAACCGCGGCCTCGAACGGCTTGCCGACGAACACGAACCCCGCGGACCTGAGCGCGTCGCCCTCCATGATCTGCTCGTTGTATCCGCTCATGATGACGACGTTGAGCGAAGGCTTCATCCCCCTGAGCGTCGACGCAAGCTGGAGTCCGCTCATCCCGCCCGGCATGACCATGTCCGTGAGGAGGAGGTCGAATCGCTGGCCCTGCTCCTTCCAGAGGCCCAGGGCCTCCGGGCCGTTCGACGCAACGAGGACCTCGTAGCCGAGCCTGCGCAGGATGGAGGCCGTCACCTTCCGGACGGCCTCCTCGTCCTCGACCAGGAGTATCCGCTCGCTTCCCCCGGCCATCGCTACGGGCCCGGCGCCCCGGACTGCGGCCCCCTGCTTCTCCGATGCCGGGATGTAGAGGCGGAAGGTCGTGCCCTTGCCGACCATGCTCTCCACCGTGACCCATCCGCCATGCTGGTGGATGATGCCGTCGACCGTGGCAAGCCCCAGCCCCGTCCCCTTGCCGACGTCCTTTGTCGTATAGAACGGCTCGAAGATGTGGGGCAGGACGTCCTCGGGTATGCCGGCGCCGGTGTCGCTGATACTCACGCATGCGAAGTCGCCCGGCCTCTCCTCCCCTTGCACGGAAGCTGCGTCGAGCCGGACCAGGCTCGTCTCGAACGTCAGCCGACCGCCGCCGGGCATGGAGTCGCGGGCGTTGATGCTGATGTTCATCACGACCTGGTCGAGCATGCCCGAGTCGCCCTTCACCCAGATCTCCGGCGCCCCGGGCACAAGCCTGACCTCGATATGCTCCCCGAGGAGGCGGGCGATCAGCTTGAGCACGTTGGTCAGGGCCGTGTTGACCTCGAGATTCACGGCGCGCATCGCGTGTCGGCGCGCGAAGAGGAGCAGCTGCTCGGTGATGCCCGCCGCGCGCCGCGCCATGATCTTCAGCTCGCCAAAGGGCTGGGCCGCCCCCTCGGGGAGCCTGTGCTCGAGCTCGATCATCTCGAGGTTCAGTATCATCCCGGTGAGGATGTTGTTGAAGTCGTGGGCGACGCCGCCGGCGAGCTTGCCGACCGCCTCCAGCTTCTGCGACTGGCGAAGCTGCTCCTCTAGGGCCTTGCGGGCGGTGACGTCCCTCGCGGAGGCATAGAGGAGGCGCCTGCCCTCGATCTCAACGCCGGTCGCGCTGATCTCCATGTCGGCCACGCTGCCGTCCCTGCGCCGGTGGCGGGTCTCGAACGTGGACCCCTCGATCGCGTTTTGCCGGATGACCTCCTTGAGCGCCGCCGGCTTCCACTGGAGGTCCCAGTCCGCCGCGTTCATCGACTGGAGCTCGTCGCGGCTGTAGCCCAGGTGCCTGCAGAACGCCTCGTTCACCTGGACCACGTTGCCCTCAAGGTCCAGGATGTGGATCCCGTCGAGCGCCGTCTGCAGGAGCGCCTCGTTCTTTCGGCTCTCCTCCATGAGCTTCATCTCCCATGCCTTGCGCACGCTTACGTCGCGCATGACGTTGGCATAGCCCAGCAGGGTCCCGGCCGAGTCCCGCAGCGGCGTGATGAGGGCCGAGGAGAAGAACCTGGCCCCGTCCCTGCGCGCGTTCCATCCCTCGCTCTCGGCCTTACCCTCGTCCCGCGCGACCGCGAGCATCGCGCTGATCGAGGAAGCGCCCCGGCCGTCGGGGGGGATGAGAAGCGTCACCGGCCTGCCCACGGTGTCGGCCGCGGGATACCCGGTCAGCCTCTCGGCGGCGGTGCTCCAGCTCGCGATGTTGCCCTCAGGGTCGAGCATGAAGATCGCGCAGTCCTGGAGCCCGTCGAGAATCAGCCGTGTGTTCTGCTCGCTCGCGCGCAGCCGCGAGAGGAGCGAGTCCCTCTCGCGGAGGACCACGGCGGGGGCAAGGCTCACCATCGAGGCCACGAACAGGAAGGTGTAGAAGTTCGAGAGGAGGTCGCCCGAGGCGACCTCCGAAATCGTCATCCCCGTGTGGACCTGGGTCGCGAAGTACCCGAGGACGAGCCCGAGAAGCAGGTTTGCGCACGCGGCCCCCCGGACCCCGAACCGGATGCCGGCCCACAGCATGAGCGGCAGGAGGCGGTACTTGGCCTGGTCATGGACGGAGAGCTCCTGCCCGGCGACCGACCAGGAGCCCGCCACGATCAGGAGGAAGAGGACCGCGCCCTCGGCGAACCTCCAGGGAGCCGGCCTCGGGAGGATCGGGGTGGTGCGGGGCGCAAGCGAGGTCAGGAGGACCGGGGCAAAGACGACGATCGCGATCGACTCGCTGCCCCACCACGTCCACCACGAGGCGGCGTACGACTGGCTCCCGCCCGAGGCGACGAGGACCCAGGCGCCGATGGCCGCGCCGATTGCCGGAGAAAGGATCGCGCCGAAGACGACGAAGCCGATGAATTCCTTTACGTCGGCAAACGAGAGCCTCCGCGCGACGAAGCGGCGCAGGGGAATGGCCCCGGCCAGGGCCTGGATCGTGTTGGCCACGAAGAAGCCGAGCGCCGCCCAGACCGGCGTCCCATGCCTGAGGTCGAATGCGATGGTCCCGGGAAAGGCGGCAAGGACAAGCCACCCCCAGCGCCGGGTGCCCGCGAGCAGGAATCCGGTCATGAAGATGCCGGCCGGCAGCCAGAATCCCACATACGAGCCGAAATGGATCGACAGGATCCCGCTCAGCTCGGCCGACACGTAGAGGCTCAGCCCATAGGCGACTGCAAGGAGCCAGAAGGGCGCGGACACGGCCGTCGCGGGCGCCTTAAGGGGGAACGGATACTTGCTGTCGGACGACATGGACAGAATCTGCGGCGCGGACGGATATCGTGGGGCGTTGGGGCGTGCGGGAGACCTCTTGAGATCGGGCGCCTGGAGTCCGTCCCGCGCAAGAGTTGGCTGGGTTTCGCAGACGATACAAGCGTTGACGCTGGGCCCGGTCAACCGGGGGCGGTGCGGGGCAACCCAAGCCGCCCCCGCGCCGGACGGCGGCCCGGCCCGCAATCCCTTACCTGCCCGGGGCTTCCCCCAGCTGGGAGAGGATGCGCCGGGCCGTGGGGTCGTTCGGGTCGATGCGGAGCGCAAGCCGGCACTCCCTGGAGGCGTCCCCCGCCCTCCCCTGCCCCAGGTAGAGCAGGGCCAGGTTGACGTGCGCGGCCGCGAAGCCGGGATCGAGGCGCGCGGCCTCCGCAAACTCGGCCAGCGCCTCCGCGGCCGTCCCCGGCGAACGGCTGAGGAGCACGCCGAGGTTGCTGTGCGTCTCGGCTGAACCCGGCCTCAGGCGGAGCGACTCGCGGTACTGGGCGATGGCATCCCCCTCGCGCCCGGGGACGCGGGCGAGCAGGCCCGCGAGGTCGTAGCGGACCGTGGGGTCGCCGGGGTTCAGGCGCAGGGCTTCCTCGTAGTGCGAGGCGGCCTCCGCCTCCCGGCCCGCGGCAAGCGAAAGGAGGTTCGCCAGGCCCACGTGCGCCTCCGTGAAACCCGGCTTCAGCCGAAGCGCCTCGGCGTAGTGGCCCGCCGCCTCCTGCCCGCGCCCGGGCAGGGACGAAAGGAGGTTCGCCAGGTTGTTGTGGGCCTCGGGATAGTCCGGCCTCACCTCCAGGGCGCGCCTGAAGTGCTGGAGGGCCTCGCCGGTCCGGCCGGCGTCGGCGAGCTCCGCCGCAAGGTTGCCCTCGGCCATCCAGCACGAGGGATTCTTCGCCAGGGTGCTGCGGTAGAGCGTCTCGCTGTCGCGGTAGGTGGTGCTCTGCGCGCGCGTCAGGAGCGCGAGGCAGCCCACGACGAGGGCGCACGCCGCGCGGCCCAACCCCCTCCCCGCGGGCGGTAGGCGCTCGACGGTGCGCGCAGCGCCGATCGCGCACGCCGCGAAGATCCCCAGGCTCGGCAGGTACTGGAAATGGTCGGCCACGTAGGAATAGAGGAAGGGGAAGATGTTGAAGAACCCGAGGGCCGGGAAGAGGGACCCAACATAGAAGAGCCACGCCGCGCACGCCCCGCGGAGGCGGCCGCGAAGGACCCAGAGGCACGCGGTCACGGCCGCCGCCGAGAGGGGGAAGGCCCACGCGGCGCCGCCCCACGAGGCCAGGTCCCAGCGGGGATAGATGAACATGAGGTCCGCAGGCCACGCCAGCTTGCCCAGGTAGAACCAGATCGCGCGGCCGCAGACCAGGAGGCGCCCCGCCGCGGTGATCGCGAAGGCGGGCCCCTCGGCCCCGACCACGTGGCGCTCCACCCACGCGGTCAGCATCCCGGATGCGCCGGCTACGAGGAACCAGGGGGCAAGGGGAGCCACGTCCCTGCGCCACGAGAGGCTGCCGTTTCGCCACCCCAGGGCGACCAGGAGCGCGGCGGGGAGCGTGGCCGTCACGCTCTTCGTGCCGAGCGCCGCGCAGAAGAGCGCGAACGCCGCCGCGTAGGCCGCCCTGCTCCTCGACCCGGAGAACCCGAGGTAGGCGCGCGCCGACAGCAGGTACAGCGCGAGCGAGAGCGTGTTCTTCTGCTCGGATATCCACGCCACGGATTCCACGCAGACCGGGTGGAGCGCGAAGAGGAAGGCCGCAAGCCACGCGGCCCCCGGGGGCGGGCGCGGGCCGGCTCCCATGCCGCCCAGCCGCGAGAGGACCGCTGCGAAGAGGCAGGCGTCAATCGCGTGCAGGGCGAGGTTCGCCAGGTGGTACCCCAGGGTCGAGTCGCCCCAGAGCCTGTGCTCTATCCAGAAGGCGCTATGGAGGACCGGGTAGTATTGCTGGGTCTCGTTGAGGTGGGTCCATATCCTGACGAGCCCGGAGACGGGCCGCAGGTCCTCGCGCGTCACGTGGGCCTGGTCGTCCCAGAGCATCCCGCCGCGCAGGCAGGGCCAGTACGCCGCCGTGACGAGGCAAAGGAGGAGCGCGCAGGGGGCCCAGCCTGGGAACGCCCTCCGGGTGTCCGCTTCCGCCGCGGGCACGGGTCAGGCTCCCTCTCCCCTGAGGGCGTCCCGCACCGCCGCTATGAGCTGCTCGGTGTTGTAGGGTTTCCGCAGGAGGCGCATGTCCGCGCGCCCGAGCCCCTCCACCTCAAGCTGGTCGCCCGTGAATCCCGAGACGAGGAGGAAGCGCTGGCTGGGCTTGACGGACCTCAGGTCGGCCGCCATCCGGGTGCCGCTCTTGCCGGGCATGATGACGTCCGTGAGGACGAGGTCCACGGAGCCGGGGTCCGCGTCGAATAGCGCCTGGGCCTCCTCCGCGCTCGCCGCCAGGGAGGTGCGGTAGCCGGCGGAGCGCAGGATCCTGCCCATCGCGTTCCTGAGCGGCGCCTCGTCCTCCACGACGAGGACGTTCTCCCCGCCGGCCGCGGCGGGCGCCGCGCCGACCGGCCCTGCCTCCACCGCCTCGGCCGACACCTCCGGGAGCCAGATCTGTATCGTCGTCCCCAGCCCGACGGCCGAGCTCATCGTGATCCCGCCGCCCGCGGCCTTCACCATGGCGTAGACCGAGGCCAGGCCGAGCCCCGTCCCCTTGGAGCGCTCCTTCGTCGTGAAGAACGGCTCGAAGGCCCGGAGCAGGGTCTCGCCGTCCATCCCCATTCCCGTGTCCGAGACCGACACGCACACGAAGGGGCCCGGGGACACCTCGAGGAAGCTGCCGGCGAGCCGCTCCTCCACCCTCCTTGGGACGGCGGACACCGACAGCGTGCCGCCCCCGGGCATCGCGTCGCGGGCGTTGGTGCCCATGTTGATCAGGGCCTGGATGAAATCGTCGGGATTTACCATGACGGACGCGCAGCCCGGATCCACCTGCCTCACGAGCCTCACGACGGGCCCGACGGACCGCTCGAGCATGAGGAACGCGTCCTTCATCAGCTCCGCCACGGGGACCGCCTTCGGCGTGAGGACCTCGGAGCGGCTGAACGCGAGGAGGCGGCTGGTGAGCGTGGCGCCGCGCCCGGCGGCCCGCCGGATCTCCTCGATGTCCTCGAGCACGGGGTCCGAGGGGGGCGCCTTCCGGTCCCTGAGCTCGGCGACCGCCAGCTCCGCATTGGTGAGGACCACCGCGAGCAGGTTGTTGAAGTCGTGCGCGACCGTGCCCGCCAGGCGCCCGACGGCCTCCATCCGGGCCGCGCGGTTGAGCTGCTCCTCGAAGGCCTTCCTCTCGCTCACGTCGCGCGAGTTGAGGACGAGCCCCTCCACCGCGGGCTCCCCGAGCAGGTTGCTCCCGGAGGTCTCAACGTAGTGCACCGCGCCGTCGGGCCCTGCGAACCTCCAGAGGACCGTCCCCGTGGAGGCCGGGTCGATCAGCAGCCTGTCGAGGAACGCCGACCCCTTGTCCTTGTCGTCGGGATGGATGAGCCCGAGCAGGTCGCGGCCGGCGATCGCCTCGGGCGCGACCCCCAGGACGCGACCGGAGGCGACGCTCGCGAACCGGACGGTCCGCTCGCCGGTGACGACAAGGATCGCGTCGGAAGAGTGGCGGACAAGGGCCTCAAAGCGCGCCTGGCCCTTTTGGGCGGCCTCGGCGGCCGCCAGGCGCAGGGTGTCCCGGATCACGAACGTCTCGCGGGCGAGGAGGATCACCAGGAACAGGAAGAGGCTGGCCAGGAGCCTCGGGAAGAGCTGGGGATCGGATCCCTTGAACACGATGACCAGGACGAAGAACCCGACCTCGACGACGATCGTGATCAGCGGCAGCGGGCTGAACTGCACGAGGGGCCGCATGTCCCCCGCCTCCGCGGGGTCGACCGAGAACCGCCACCCGGCCGCGAGCCAGAAGCAGAACCCGACCCCGTGGAAGAGTATGTTCATGTCGTAGAGGTTGCCCTTGTCCAGGCCGCTCACCTTGCCGATCGAGAACACGATGTCCGCGAGCCACAGCAGCCCGATCCCCAGCAGGAGGTGCCGGGCCGCGCGCCGGCTCGGAAGCGCCGCCCGCGTCTCCAGGGCCCAGCTCAGGGCAAGGAGGCCCGCGAAGGACACGACCGTGAACAGCACCGCGAGGACGTCGTCGGCGTCCGAGGACCTCCTCAGGAGGGGGCCCAGTGAGAACAGCCAGAGCGGGACGCCCGCCCCGAAGATGAAGATCAGCGCGTCCACCGAGGCCCGCACCGGGCCGCGAAGGACGTTCCTCGCCGGCGGCAGGCACATGAGGCCCCCCACCATCGCGAAGATGGAGAGCATGAAGATGGAGTCCGCGACGATGAGCGGCCCGCTGCCGGAAGCGCGGCCCGGCCCCGAGAGCAGGCCCGACAGGACCATCCCGATCAGCGCGAGGCCCCCGAGGGCCTGGCCCACGACGGAGACGGTGGACCAGCGCAGGCTGCGCCTCACGGTCCCGGGCAGGTCCTGGCGCCGGCTTGCGCGAAGGAAGATCCAGACGAGGAGGACCGAGAGGTACTCCAGGAAGAGAAAGTCGACGAGCGTGCGCCCGCTCGAGCGGGCCGAGCGCGTCGCCGCGTCGTACACCCCGTGGGCCACGCTCAGCCCCAAAGCCGCCCAAAGCCACAGGGGCGCCGCCCTGGCACGCTGCCCCGCGGGACGTGCTGCGGGATTGGGCATACCCCCCTGACTATCGCGACGCGCGGGCCGGTCAGCAAAAATCGCCTCGTCCCGGGGGGCTCAGTTCGCCCCGACCTGCGATTCCACGAGGGCGCGCGCCCCGGCCTCGTCAGGGGCCGCGACCCTGTGCGTCCCGAGGTTCGTGTCGACCTGGTAGAGGTTCACCTTCCCTGCGGGCCGGATGAGCGTCACCCGGGTGACCAGCTCCCGGGCGGAGACGGGCTCGGCCTCGTTCTTCGCGGAGAGGCTCCACTGCATCACGAGCAGACCCTTCGCCGCGTCGGTGGAGAGCTCGAAGTCGGAGAGGTCCCTCCACGAGTTTATGATGTGGAAGGTTCCCTGCCCCGTGTCCCTGTTGAGGGTGAATCCGTTGATCACGATGGCGTGCCCCTCCTTCCCGCCGTCCCAGGCGTGGGCCGCGATGAAGCCCGCCGGCAGCCCCCGCCAGATCTCCTCCGTGAACGCCGCAAGGACGGGGTGCCCCTTGCGCACCTCGTCCCTCGCCCAGTCGAAGGGGTCCCGGGTGGGGGCCGGCCTGTGCAGGCCCCCGCGGGGCACGTGGGCCATGATCAGGCGCTCCATGGCGCCCTCGTAGCGGGGATCCCCCCAGGGGTTCGTCGGGCTGGAGGCCTCCACCATGTTCTCAATCTTGTAGATCTCGGGCAGCTCGACGTAGAAGCCGGAGATGTCCATGCAGTGCACGATCGCGTAGAGCTCGCAGGTGGGACCATGCTGGTCCCTGAGGACGCTCGGGGGGCAGAGCTGGACGGTCTCCACCGGACCCTCGAAGCCCGACCGCTCCAGCTTCTTCTTCACCGGCAGCGCGGAGGCGACCACGGTCATCTTGGAATTCCCGCGGGCGAGGGGGTGCCCGGCCGCGAGCGCCTCAAGCCACGCGCGGTCCCCCGCCTTGAGCGACGAAAGCGGGACCATGGTCTTCCTGCCGTCGGAGAAGAGGACGACGGCGTAGGCGGCGTCG